>DAOTXI010000589.1:0-6007 GCA_034435475.1 Anaerolineales bacterium | reverse complement strand
CGATGTGGACCTGGTTCACCAAAGGCTTTCGCAAACAGCGTATTACGGATTTCGCATTACGCAGTAGCATCATCATCGCCATCATCGGCATCGTCTCCGGCGCCTTCATCTTCCTCAGCCAGAAGAACTACTTCCGCCGCCTGTGGGAGAGCAACGCCGAAAGCCTGAACGAATACATTGTGGATATCAACGCCGGGGCGCGCGGAGCGTACACAGTCGGGGCGTTGGGGGCGTTTTCAGAATACCCGCTGACAGGCGTCGGCTTGGGAGGAAGCGGGTTCTACATCTACCAGAATTTACCCGACTGGGCGCTGACCACCGTCCCTGAGATCGCGAAACAATTGAATCCATCCAGCCGTTTATACCCGAACCCCAAAAATATTTATGCGCGTTTGCTTGCCGAGACCGGGCTGATCGGTTTCTTCCTATTTATTGCATTTCAACTTTATCTGTTGGGTGAAACGCTTTCCATTTACCAGCGCCGGGAAGCCTGGGCGCGCTTTGCGGCGATTGCCGGACTATTTGCGTGGCTTGCCGTCGCCCTGTATAATTTCACCCAGGATTCGCTGACCACCCCGAACATCTGGCTTGTGCCGGGAATCATGGCGGGGATTGCCGTTAATCTCTCGAACAAGGAAACTTCATGATCGTTCTTTCCGTGGGAATGCCGCGCGCCGGCTCGGGCTGGCACTATAACCTCATCCACGACCTGATGAAGACAACGGGATGCGCCGACGCGCGCGACATCCGCGAAAAATATAAATTGCAAAAGATTCTTACCGAGGTTAACTGCAATATCGGCGTGCTTTCGGCGCGGCGGCTGGGTATGGTGAGCATCCCGGCTTTGATGGGCAATACCTTTGTCATCAAAGCCCACGCGGGACCGTCCGGTTCGTCGCGTTTGCTTGCAAGGCTTGGGTTGTTACGCATCACCTACATCTACCGAGACCCGCGCGATGCCATGCTTTCGGCATTCGACTTCGGTCAGCGCGCGCTTGCCAAGGGACGCCCGAACGCTTTTTCACATCTTTCAGATTTCGACAAAAGCCTCGACTTCATAATGGAATACATCCACATCTGGGAGAAATGGATGGCGGAAAAGGACGTGCTTGTGGCGCGTTATGAAGACCTGCTTACGAAATACGATAGAGAATCTGCAAAACTGGTGAAATACCTCAATCTCGACCAATCCAAGCCTGAGGTCCGGGCGGTGATCGAGCAGTATCGCCCCGGCACGAACGACGCCCAGCAGGGCTTGCACTTCAACAAGGGAAAAATTGGACGCTATCGTGATGCCTATACAAGCGAACAGAAACGCGTCATACTTGCAAAGATGGTCGGCTATCTTGACCGCATGGGATATGAAACAGTTTAGATGTAATCCGACTGTAACGTCGTGAACGTTGTCTAACCCCGGCTTTTTCGTTATGATTGGCAGGCAATGATGAAACGGTTCGATACCCCCTACATGGCAGACTGGTTCGCCATTTCGCTACGCTGGGTCATGCTGGTGGGTCTAATCGTTTCTCTCGGTTTGGGGGAGAAACTAGATATCCAATCAACCTGGGCGCTCGGCTTGTTAATATTCTGGAACCTGGCGATGACGGCGCTGGCGGGGCTTAATATCCGCACTTCCTATCATCGGCGCTTGAACATTCTGGTGGATATCCTGCTGGCGGGGGCGTTCTTTTGGATGCAGGGCGGCGCGCGCGGACCGGCTTTTTGGGCGGGCTTGCTTCCCATCCTGACCGGAGCCATTTATTTCGAAATCATTGGCGCGGTCATTGCCGCGCTCCTTTTTTCAGGGTTGGTCATTTATACCGGTTTTCTCGATAGAAACGACCTTGTGCTTGCTTTTGTGATTGCAGGGATACTAAGCGTGCTGGGCATCCTGTTCGGTTTTCTCGGACGCAAGTTAATGGATCACATGCGCAAGAATCGTTCGTTGTGGGGCGATGAAGAGGAAAAGAAACGCGCCATCCAGAGTGAGCGCATGAGAGCCATCTACGAACTGACCTCGACCCTCTCCACCACCCTGAGTTACAAACGCGTCCTCGACTCCGCCCTGGATATGAGCGCCTCTGCCCTGAACCCGAACCTGGAACCGGAGCAGACGACCAGCGACCCGTTGGTGGGCGCGGTGATGCTATTCAACGCCGGAAAATTGCGCGTCGGTTCGGCGCGCCGGTTCACAAACGCCGACTTGCGAATCACCTTCGACGGCTCTGAAGGGATTTTGAAAAAAGCCATTGATGACGGCGAGCCGTTCAAGTTTACCGACATTGGGTACGATCCCGAACTGGGGCGGGTGGTCTCGCTTCGCAATTGCACCGGCGGCTACATCTTCCCCCTGCGAAGCGGATTCAACGTCTATGGCGTGCTTATCTTTGCGCATCCCGAACCCGGGTATTTCAGCAAAGAGCGCACAGACTTGCTCGATATCATTGGGCGGCAGGCGGTCATCGCCATTCAAAACGCGCGACTCTATCAGGACCTGGTAGAGGAGAAAGAACGCCTCGCCGATGTGTACGAAGAAGCCCGTAAGAAACTGGCGCGCGACCTGCACGACGGTCCCACCCAATCGGTGGCGGCGATGGCAATGCGTCTGAACATTTCCCGTCGGATGCTGGCAAAAGACCCCAAAAGCGCCAACGAAGAATTGGTGAAACTGGAGGAACTGGCGCACCGCACTACAAAAGAGATCCGCCACATGCTCTTCACCCTGCGTCCGCTGATCCTCGAATCACAGGGGTTGGGCGCTGCCATCCAATCCATGGCGGATAAGATGCTGGAGACCTTCTCACAGCGCGTGGTGGTCGAGATCGACCAGAACGCGGCGCAGCAATTGGAAATGGGCAAACAGGGCGTCATTTTCTACATCATCGAAGAGGCGGTCAACAATGCCCGCAAACACGCCGCCGCAGATACAATCACTGTGCGTCTGAGGCAGGTCGAGACGGGTGTGGTGCTGTTGGAGATCGCTGACAATGGAAAAGGCTTCGACGTAAAAGCCATTACAAAAAATTACGAAAAACGTTCCAGCAGCAGCCTTGGCATGGTGAACCTGCGCGAACGCGCCGAACTGGTGAACGGACTGCTCAACATCGAGTCGCAGGAGGGCAAAGGCACAAACGTTCAAGTTTACATTCCGCTCACCGAAGAAGCCGCCGACCGCCTGCATCACGCCCGCCGGAAGTGACCTTGCAGCATCATCTCTTTCATTCTCCAAAGAATCCGAACCGCCGCCCGCCGTTGATCCTCATCCACGGCGCGGGCGGCAGTTTTTTATCCTGGCATCCATACCTCAGAAGGCTGGACGGCGCAACCGTTTATACACTTGACCTGCCCGGTCACGGAAAGTCCGACGGCGAAGGCAAACGGTCCATCAACGAATATGCAGAATTTCTTTTAAGTTTCATCGAAGAAAAGAAAATCAGAAAACCGATCCTTGCCGGTCACTCGATGGGAAGCGCCATTGCCTTGACCCTGGCGCTGGATGTTCCCGAAAAACTTTCGGGGCTTGCCTTGCTTGGCGCGGGTGCAAAACTGAAAGTCTCGCCGTTAATACTAACCAAGACAGGCAGCCCCGATACATTTGAGGAAGCCGTGGCATTGATCAACGAACACAGCTTCAGCCTGGATGCTCCAAAAGACCTGCTGAGGCTTTCCAATGAAAACATGCTGAAAATAAGGCGCGAAACCCTGCTGGGTGATTTTCTCGCCTGCGATTCATTCGACATAACCGAGCGGGTTGCTTCGATCCGCCTGCCAACCCTCATCCTGTGCGGCACGTTGGATGTGATGACCCCGCCGAAATACTCCAAATTCCTCGCGGAGAAGATTCCGGATTCGCGTTTGCAACTGGTCGAGGAAGCCGGTCACATGCTGGCGCTCGAACAACCGGAAACCGTCGCCGGTTTGTTGAAGGATTTTCTGGATGAATTCCCGCCTCTTTCGTGACCCGGGTTGATTCTGTTTCCCCGGCTTTTTGTTACGCCGATTCCCCGCGCGGGGATGAACCCCCACGCTATTCCCACAAAGCCCGCTAAAGCGGACTCTGCCAATAAATGACCATCTCTTTACTCATGGAAACATCCGCTTCAAGACCGGCATTGCTGACGTCATTGCCATCGCCCGGTGACTGAGTTTATTCTTCTCTTCCATTCCCAATTCCGCCATCGTCCTCCCCAATTCTGTCAATAAAAAGATCGGGTCGTAGCCGAAGCCGCCGGTGCCGCGTTCTTCGGAGATGATCTCGCCGGGACAGTTGCCTTCCGCAAATTCGATCTCACCGGTTGGTCTTGCAATAGCGATTGTGGCATGGAAGTGCGCCGTCCACGGGCGGGGCTTGTCTTTGAGATTTGCCAAAAGGAATGCGCGGCGGTCGGCGTCTTTTGCGCCGGGTTTGGGCGAATATCGCGCGGAGTATAGCCCCGGCGCGCCATCGAGCGAGTCCACTTCGAGACCGGAGTCATCGGCGAGGGAGACCTGTCCGCTGACTTGGGCGAAGGCGAGGGCTTTTTTGGCGGCGTTTTCTTTATACGTGGAGCCGTCTTCTTCGACCTCAAGTTGCAGGTTGATCTGCGCGGGTGTCACAAATTCGATGCCAGAGCCTGCAAGCAGTTCCTTGAACTCGATAATCTTGCCCTTGTTATTGGTGGCGATGAGAAGTTTGGTCATAGATGTCCCATGCAGGTCACGCTTTCAGCGTGACGTTCTTTGGTTATCAGATTTGTCCGGCTGGAAGCCGTATCTACGGTTGATTTCGCTGACCGCCCATTCCGCATGTTCGCGGATTAACTCCTCATCGTCCTTTGTGGATTCTTCCAAGAGCGGCAGGTCATTTTCATTCCCACCATTCCCAACGGCGACGGCAAGGTTGCGCAAATATCCGCGGCGTTTGGCGCGTTTGATCGGGGAACGCTTGAAGCGTTGATTAAACTCGGAGGATGTCAGGGTCAGGTCACCGGCGCGGACGGGAAGCGGAATGGATGGCTCGAGAGCGGGATCAGCCGGGAGGGAGAATCGATTCCACGGGCAGACCTGCTGCCAGATGTCGCATCCGAAAACCCAACTGCCAATTGGTTCGCGCAAGTCTTCGGGGATGGCGCCTTTGTTTTCGATGGTAAGGTAGGAGATGCAGCGATGGGAGTTGATGGTGCGGTCCGGCAGGATGCACTCGGTGGGGCAGGCTTCGATGCAACGGGTGCATGTGCCGCAATGGTATGTAGAGAAAGATTGATCTTGCTCCAGTTTGATGTTGAGAAAAATTTCGGCAAGCAGAAAGGTCGAGCCTGCCTGCGGGTTGATGAGCATGGAATTTTTACCGACCCAGCCGAGACCGGCGCGTTGGGCGAGTTCGCGTTCGAGGACGGGGCCCGTGTCGGTGTAATAACGGTTTTGGACGGGATGCCCGACCTGCTCTTCGATGAATTGAACGATCTCTTTCAAGCGCGGCAGGATGATGTCATGGTAATCGTCGCCGAGGGCATAGGAGGCGATATTGAAGGTTGAAAGTTGAAAGTTGAAAGTTGAAGATTTAACGGATTGATAGGGGATGGCAAGGACGAGGATGGATTTGCATCCGGGGAGGATCAGGCTCGGGTCGGCGCGGCGTGACCGGCTTCGTTCAGAGGCGAGGTAGTCCATCGAAGCTTGATGGTCGGAATCAAGCCATCGCTGAAAAATATCGAAATGTTCGGGCGGTTCACAAGAAGTAACGCCAGCCAGGATAAATCCCAGCTGGCGCGCTTTGTCTTTTATGGCTTGGGTAAGCCCGGTGGACTTATTGGACGACGATGACGACAACGAGGATGAAGTCCTTTTGACCAAAGGGGATGCCCTTGCTGTTGACCATCTGCCAGTAGCCCTTGTATTCGCCAGGCGTGGTGGGCGCTTTGAACTGGACGGAGACATCCACTTCCTGCCCCGGCGCGACGAGCGCGGTAAGCGGGACGGGCTGGGCGTTCATCCGCTCGTTGGGCGGGGAACTGTAGGAGAAGATGGG
>DAOTXI010000588.1:0-18438 GCA_034435475.1 Anaerolineales bacterium | reverse complement strand
GTTGCGGCGAATCTTAAAAATCCGCGCAACCCGACGCGCCCGCATCGTTCGCTGCTTTTCCTGGCTGCGCTCTATCATGACGTTTGCAAGCCGGATACGAGAAGTGTGGACGAGAACGGGAGGGTGCGTTTCTTCGACCACGATATTCAAGGCGCGGAAGTTGCCGCTGAGCGCGGGCGCGTTTTCAATCTGAGCAATGACGAAATCGCCCGTCTGCGCGACATTGTCCGCAACCATATGCGCTTTCATTTCTTCGCCGACCGTTTGGAAAAGGATAACCAGCCGCCTTCACGCAAAGCCATCTACCGTTTTTATCGCGACAGCGGCGGCGCGGGCGTGGATTTGATCCTGCTCGCCCTTGCGGATGTCCGCGGGACGCGCGGCAACGAACTGACTCAGGCGTCCTGGTCTGCCAACCTCGATATCGCCCGCATCCTGCTAGAAAATTATTGGGAACGCCCCGCCGAAATCGTCAACCCGCCGCGCCTGCTCGACGGCAATGACTTGATGAAGGAATTAAATGTCAAACCCGGGCGAGCCATTGGACAACTGATCGAACCGATCCGTGAGAACCAAGCGGCAGGCAAGATCGCGGACAGGGAGCAGGCTCTCGCCTTTGCGCGAGAGGAACTTGAAAGATTGGAGGGCGGTTCTGAACAGCCATGAGAAAAATTTCCCTGGATGGTTTTGAAATCGCCTATGACCGCCGCGGAAGCGGACCGTCCCTTGTTTTGATACATGGTTTTCCGTTCGACCATTCCATTTGGAATGAAGTCCTGCCATTTCTGGAAGAAAAATACGATCTCATCCTCCCCGACCTGCGTGGATTTGGCGAATCCACCACTTTCGAATCTCAATATTCGATCCTGGACATGGCTCGCGACATCGCCCTCCTTCTCGATGCGCTTGGTATTCAAAAAACATCTTTGGCGGGTCATTCAATGGGCGGCTATGTGGCTCTGGCTTTTGCAAAACAATACCCGGAGCGCGCGAATAGCCTGATTCTGGTTGCCTCTCAAGCAGTGGATGATACTCGGGAACGTAAAGAAGGCAGATATAAAACCGCGGCTGATGTGATGGAAAATGGGGTTGGAATTGTTGTAGAAGCAATGATTGCGAAATTGACCGCCCGCCCAGATGTGCAATCGCACATCCGCCCGATCATGGAGAGACAAGGTGTGTCGGGGGTGGTCGGCGCGCTCAAAGCCATGGCAGGGCGCGAGGACTCATCTTCGTTTCTTACTTCGTTCAAAGGACGCATTGGCTTGATTCACGGCGACGCGGATGAATTAATTCCGGTTGACCGCGCATTGGAGGTTAAAGCCCTGATCCCATCTGCATCATTACATATTCTGCACGGCGCGGGTCACATGCCCATGCTGGAAATGCCGGAAGAGACAGCCATTGCCCTGACATCCATTTCTTGAAACGGAACCGCCCGACCTGTTTTCAAGGTTGGGCGGTTCAAAATTGATACCTGCCTTGGGTCAGGATGGAAGCGCATTACCTGCCCGGGCGAGTCGGTCAGTTTTTTTTAACAGACTGGCGCCCAATGCGCCGGTATTGCGGCGGATCAATTTCTTGATATTGGCGACCAGGACGCCGCTGGGAACGGGTTTGACAAGGAAGTCATCCGCGCCCGCGTCCAGAACACTTGCCACCATACGCGGTTCATTGAGAGCCGAGAGAACAAGGATGGGCACGTTGCTGGTTTTGCGAATTAATTTGCATACCTGCCAGCCGTCCACATCGGGCATCATGAGATCGAGCAGAACCACATTTGGTTCGAACTCTCGCACAAGCCTAACGCCTTCCATGCCGTTGTTAGTGGTCAGCACTTCGAAACCGAAGGTTTTTAGCAACATGCTCATGAGTTCTGTGACCGCAAGGTCGTCGTCGATCACAAGTATTTTTTGGGCGATTGTCATAATTTGATGATCCCTGGAGATGCTGGTTATATGCATCTTTGGGTCATTATCATCCAATTGCCCCGGAATTTACTTTGCAATGTGTTTACAGGTGTTTTGAGTACTCAGTATTCAATTCACGGAGTGAAATCCCCGTATCCAGTGATATTTGTCAGATGTCAATTGGACTCTTTTTGGTACAATATTTCACAATTAATGAAATGCCAATACTTATCCTGATCAGGAGGCTGTTATGACGAAATGGGTATATCTTTATAACGAAGTGAAGCAGGTTGAAAAACTGGCTGGCGGTTCATGGGACGATGTAAAAGCCATCGTGGGCGGAAAGGGCGCAGGCTTGCTCGATATGACCCGTGCCAGGGTCCCTGTGCCGCCTTTCTTTACCGTTACGACCGAGGCGTGCAATGCTTACCAAAAGGCGGGTAAATATCCGGCAGGCATGTGGGAGCAGGAACTCAAGGCGCTGAAGGTCATCGAGAAGGCAACCGGCAAGAAATTTGGCGATCCGAAGAACCCCCTGCTGGTCTCATGCCGTTCCGGCGCAAAATTTTCGATGCCCGGCATGATGAACACCATCCTCAACATTGGCTTGACCGATGAGGTTGCGGAGGGGATGATCAAGGCGACGAAGAACGAGCGTTTTGTTTGGGACTCGTACCGCCGCGTGGTCGAAATGTTCGGCACCGTGGTGATGGACATTGAAGATGAAGCCTTCGAACATCCGCTGGATGAATATAAAAAGAAAAAGGGGTACAAACTGGATATCGAAATGAGGGCGGAAGATTGGAAGGAAGTTGTCTCATTGTATAAACAAGCCTACAAAAAAGCCTGCGGGAAGGATTTCCCCCAGGATCCATACAAACAACTTTCGTTGGCGACCGAGGCGGTTTTCAAATCGTGGAACGGAAAACGGGCAGTGGCATACCGCCGAAAGGAAGGCATATCCGACACACTTGGCACGGCGGTCAATATCTGCACGATGGTTTTTGGCAATATGGGCGACGACTCGGCAACCGGTGTGGCGTTCACCCGCAACCCCTCGACCGGCGAGAAAAAGATGATGGGCGAATACCTGCTCAATGCGCAGGGCGAGGATGTGGTGGCCGGCATCCGCAATACTGACGCCATCGAAAACCTCAAGAAGTACATGCCCCAGGCATATAAGCAGTTTATGGAAATTACCGGGCGTCTTGAAAAGCATTACACCGACATGCAGGATGTTGAATTCACTGTCGAACGCGGCAAGTTGTGGATGCTCCAGACCCGTGTTGGCAAGCGCACCGCCAAAGCCGCTGTCAAGATCGCGGTGGATATGGCAAATGAAGGATTGATCACCCGCGACCAGGCTGTACTGCGCGTCACCCCGGATCAGGTAGATGCACTTCTCCATCCGCAGTTCAATGACGAGGCGATGAACAAGGCGGAGAAGGAAGGCAAGTTTCTTGCGAAAGGCGTCAATGCGTCGCCGGGAGCCGCGGTGGGTCAGATCTATTTCGACGCCGACATGGCTGAAAAGATGGCAAAGGATAAAGGGCAGGACACCATCATGGTGCGTCCCTTCACAAAACCGGATGACGTTCACGGCATGATTGCTGCCAAGGGTGTGTTGACCAGCGAAGGCGGAGCAACCTCCCATGCGGCTGTGGTGGCGCGTCAGTTCGGCATTCCCTGCGTGGTGGGCGCCTCTGCCATCAAGATTGATCTCGAAAAACGCACAATGACCGTCGGTGGAGCCACGCTCAATGAAGGCGACTGGGTTTCGGTGGACGGCACAACCGGTAAGGTCTTCGCCGGAAAGATCCCCACATCCGAACCTTCGCTTGAAGAACAAAAGGAATTGATGACCCTTCTCAAGTGGGCGGATGAAATCTCGGCTCGAAAGAACATGCGAGAAGCGGTTGCGACCGGTTATCCAACCCGCGGTCTGCAAGTGTGGGCAAATGCCGATTACCCGAAGGATGCCCGCCGCGCCCGTTCGTATGGCGCTGTCGGCATTGGTTTATGCCGCACCGAGCACATGTTCTTTGAACCGGAACGCCTGCCCATCGTCCAGCGCATGATCCTGGCGGAGACGAGCGATGCCCGCACCGCGGCGCTGAACTTGCTCCTGCCGCACCAACGCAAGGACTTTGACGGACTCTTCGAGGCGATGGACGGCTACCCGGTTATCATCCGCCTGATCGACCCGCCTCTGCATGAGTTCATGCCCGATGAAGAAAAACTCCTTGAAGAAGTCATCACGATGCGCGTAAAGGGCGAACATGAAGGGCTGGAGGAAAAGGAAAAACTTCTCGCCGCCATCAAGGGGATGCACGAATCCAACCCGATGATGGGATTGCGCGGCGTGCGCTTGAGCATTTCGATGCCTGAGATCGTAGAGATGCAAGTCCGCGCCATCTTTGAAGCCGCCGCTGATTGCACTTTGCGCGGTATTAAGGTCAAGCCGGAGATCATGATCCCGCTGACAGGCACGGTGAAGGAACTCGAATGGATTCAGCCGCGCCTCGAACGCATCGGCAAGGAGGTAATGAGCGAGAAGAAAATCAAGTTTGCGTACAAATTTGGGACGATGATCGAAATTCCGCGCGCCGCTGTGACTGCCGACCACATTGCAACCCAGGCGCAGTTCTTCTCCTTCGGCACCAACGACCTGACACAGATGACCTTCGGCTATTCGCGCGACGACGCCGAACGCAACTTCCTCATCACCTACGTTCAGGAAGGCATCCTCGTCAAGAATCCCTTCCAGACGCTTGACCGCAACGGTGTGGGTAAACTCATGCAGCGCGCCATCCTGGAAGGACGCGCAACGCGACCCGAACTTGAAGTCGGCATCTGCGGCGAGCATGGCGGCGACCCCGAATCCATCGAGTGGTGCCACATCATCGGCAATAACTATGTTTCCTGCTCGCCCTTCCGCGTGCCGGTAGCGCGTCTTGCCGCGGCTCATGCGGCGTTGAAGCATCAACCTGCGAAGAAGGCAAAGACTATCAGGAAGCCCGCCGTAAAGAAGGCTGCAAAGAAAACAGCGAAGAAAGTTGCGAAGAAGAAAAAGAAATAACCCTACCCGACAAATCGCAGGAAGACTTGATTTCCCAATAATCTTCCGCGGCGCGTGAGTCTGTAAACTTCCGAGGGCTTCAAGACTTCGGAAGTTTTTCTTTCTAGCAACCCTGCGCGGATGAGTTCCTCGATCTCTTTTTGGAAGATGTCCAAAAGCCCGGCTCCAAAACGGGACCTGAAGTCTGAGTCAGCGACCCCAGCCTCTACCAGCCGGAGGTTGTTGATCATGTAATCTGAGATGTCGTCTTTGAGCGTTTGTTTGTGTTTGTTGACGGCGGCGGGGGAAAGCGGATATCGGAGATTGGTAATTGGTAATTGATCGTAAAGACGATCTATATAAGTTTTGATACGGAGGACGTTGGAGTAACGGTAGCCGTTTGCGTATCCGTGAGCGCCCGCGCCGAGACCGAGGTAGGGTAGGGAGCGCCAGTATTGTAGGTTATGTTTGCAGGCAAATTCATGCCCTGGGTCGAAGGTCGAAAGGCGAAGGTCGTTGACTTTTGACCTTCGACTTTCGACCTGCTTTGCCCAATTGGAGATTTCATACTGCGCGTAGCCATATTGTTGTAAATAGTCCATTGTCCATTCGTACATGTCGGCGGCGAGGTCAGGGTCGGGAATGGGGAGGAGTCCGCGTTGGGACCAGCGTCCAAACGGGGTTCCGTGTTCGAGAGTCAGCGCATAGGCGGAGATGTGTTCTGGTTGTAATTCCAAAACGCGTTTGACGGTGGTTTGCCAAGATTCAAGCGTCTGTTGTGGCAGGGCGTAGATCAGGTCGAGGTTTAGGTTGTCGAACCCGGCTTTTTTCGCAGTAGAGACCGCTTCGATGACGGTGAAGAAATCATGCGAGCGTTCGAGCATTCGCAGTTCTTCGGTGATGGAGGATTGCACGCCGAAACTGATTCGGTTGATGCCTGCTTTGCGGTATTCGTCTAGCTTTTTGGGCGAGATCGTGCCAGGGTTGGCTTCGATGGTGATCTCTGCGTCGGGGGAAAGGCTAAAGACGGAGGATAAGGCTGAGATAACGGAATCAATTTGAGTTCCAGAAAGAAGCGAGGGGGTCCCGCCTCCGAAGAAGATGGTTTGGGTGGATTGGTAATTGGTAATTGGTAATTGCTTTCCAATCCATTCGATTTCTTTGATGAGGGCTTCGACGTAGGCGGGGATTAATACCTCCTGCCCGGCGTAGGTGTTGAAGTCGCAATAAGCGCAGCGATGAGCGCAGAAGGGGATGTGGAGGTAGAGGGAGGTGTCAGGTGTCAAGTTTCAGGTGCCAGGTGTCAGGTTGAAGGCGGTCGGTAGGGATCAGAACGCCAGTCTTAATCTTGCCACAATCGCAGCCGGGATTTCGCTGAATTTACCGCCCCAACCAAGTGGAGTGATTTGGGGAGTCTGCGGCGGGAAGGCGCGTTCCTGGAAGCCGTTGAGGACAAATCCGTTTTGGAAGGCGAGGTTGAGATAATACTGAAGCGGGCGCTCGAAGTAGATTTGCGGCTTTGGTTGGTTGCGCAAAGCGAGTCCGCGGCCGGTGTAGGGAGTTATGTAGCGAGAAACCTTGACGGAATAAGTGATCTGCATCTGGCCGTTATTGTCCATTTCTTCCACGATGTGAGTTGACGAAGCATTGTTGAAGCAGGGATGAGTGATGGAGAAGACGAACGCCCCGCCGGGTTTGAGTAATTTTGGAAGCGCGCGAAAGAGCGGCTCTACATCCGCCATGTCGAAGAGCGCCATGTTGGAGAGGGCGGAGTCGAAAGGAGCAAGTGGTCCGAGGGTTGAAAGGAGTTGAGATTCGTCTGTTGCGTCGAGGACGTGAAGGGTAATTGGAGACTCGCCCTGAGCAGGGTCGAAGGGTTGGTAATTGGTAAGACGGGTTTTGGCATATTCGATCAGGTTGGCGGAGAAGTCGAAGGCGGTCACTCTCGCTCCCAGTTCGGCGAGACGGCGTGTCGTCAGTCCGTTTCCGCAGGCGATGTCGAGGATGTGGTCGCCCGGTTTCGGGTCCAGGAGTGAGGCGAGGGCGGGCCAACACAGGATGTTGAAAAAATCATTGCCTTCGTCGCCCATGCGCCTGTCCCAGACCTCGGCGTTTGCCTCCCAGGCGTCTTTTGTGATTTGGTTAAGGTTTTCCATCCGCCTGTTTTACCACAGAACGAAATGCCGTCCGGGTTGTTAATTCCTGTAGAATTAATACCTGCTGTTACGATGTAGGAGCGACCCGTCCAAATCTAGGAGAGCTTTGTTGTGCCAGAAAGGGTCGCCCTGTGACGAAAGCGCCCACCTGCCGGCAAGGGTGACCCTTCCTATAGGATAGTATGGTTTGTAAAACCCTGGCGGGTCGCCCCTACGGAAGATCGCGAAATGCGAGTTTTTAAAATTTCCCTCAGGAGAATCTGTATGGACAAGGAACGAAAGCGCGCGCAATGGGGATGGTATTGGTACGACTTCGGGAATTCCGCCTATGCGGCGGTGGTGTTATTGGCGATCTATTCGGCATATTTTAAGAACGCGGTTGTGGGCGGCGCGGAGGGGTCGCGCTTGTGGGGCATCGCGGTGGGAATTGCCATGCTGGTCAGCGCGATCATCGCTCCGATCCTGGCGGTCATTGCCGACCATTCGGCGTTCAAAAAACGATTCCTTTTTTTCTTCTCATCCCTGTCCTGGGTCTTCACCGGTTTGTTGTTCTTCGTCCAAAAGGGCGATATTTTTCTGGGGATGCTTTTCTTCGTCCTTGCCGAGATCGGGTATCGTGCCGGGCAGGTCTTCTACAACTCCCTGCTGACCGATGTCGCCGAACCGCATGAGATTGGGCGCGTTTCAGCGAACGGATGGGCAATCGGTTCATTGGGTGGAATCCTCTGTCTTTTATTGGTGCTTCCCGCCATCGTAATGATAAAAGGGACCGACCTGCCTGTGCGCGGCGCGTTCGTTTTTACGGGTGTTTTCTTTCTCCTCTCCGCCCTGCCGACATTTTTCTGGGTCAAGGAAAAGGGCGAGCGTAAGCCCCTGCCCGTTGGGATGAATTATTTTTCATTGGCATTCAGCAGACTCGGGCGCACCTTCCGCTCGGTGCGGCACTTCAATGAATTTCTCAAGTTCATCATCGCCTTCCTGATCTTCAATGACGGCATCGTCATGGCTCTCGATTTCGCCGCCATCATCGGCTCGGTCTTGTACGGTATGAATCAGACCCAGCTTATTATTCTGATGATCATTGTGCAGGCGGCGAGCGTGGCGGGCGCGTATCTGGCGGGCATCTATGGCGAATGCGCAGGTTTAATGCGCGCCTTGTATGCCTCCCTTGTTTTGATGATCGTTTCGGTGATCTGGATGTACTTCAACCAGACTCTGACCGGCTTCTTCATCATCGCCTCGCTTGCAGGGCTGGCTCTTACCGGCGTGCAGGCGATCACCCGCACCATGGCGGGCGTCTTCGCCCCGAAGGGACAGAGCGCGGAGTTCTATAGTTTCTTTGCCATTGCCGGAAAAACATCGTCATTCATTGGTCCCACTCTCTATGGCTTTCTTGCCGCGGGGGTTGCGTTGCGGCTCGAAGCGCAGGGCATGGAAGTTTTACTTGCTGAGCAGGCGGGTCAACGAGCGGGCATCATTTCCATCGGCGTGTTTCTCCTTGTTGGCATGTTGGTGCTGATGACCGTCAGTGAACGACATGCGCGCAAGGCGGCGCTCGAATACGCTCCAGCTGACTGATGGCGCAAAGAAACTACACATCCCCCGGGCGCAGGCTGATCCGAAAAATCCTGCATTGGATGGCGCGCCCGGCATTCAACATCGTCTCGCGGCTTGAGATCAACGGCGCCGAAAACCTCCCTAAGTCCGGTCCGCTGATTTTGGTTGGCAATCACTTTAGTTTTGTAGACCCGGCCGCCTTCGTCCGCGCCGCGCCGTGGGAGATCGAATTCCTCGGCGGGGCAGATACTCCCAATGCGCCGCTTGCCACACGCTTCTTCCCAATGTTGTGGGGCTATCATCCGCTTTATCGCGGCACGGGCGCAAAAGATTCGATCCGCGTTGCGGAGGGCATCCTCAAACAAGGCGGGACGCTTGCAATTTTCCCCGAGGGCGGCAGTTGGGCGGATGTGCTTCGCCCGCCGCGGCCCGGTACGGCGTTTCTAGCCGTTCGCACATCCGCGCCTCTGATTCCCATTGGGCTGGTCAACATGCGGGAGGTTTTCCCCAGCCTAAAGCGTGGACGCCGCGCAAAGATACAGGTCAACATCGGCAAGCCCTTTGGTCCGTTCAAAGCAGAGGGGCGCGGACAAAAACTGCGTGAACAACTCGACCAGATCGGTCACGAGATCATGAAGCGCATCGCCGAGCAGCTTCCACAAACCGCGCGCGGACATTATTCCGACGACCCCGCCATTCGCGAAGCCGCAAAAGGGACGGAAATCTATCCCTGGGCAGACAAGGTTGAGGGGGAGGTTATCGGGATTCCGCGCTGAGGGTCGGACGGCTTTTTAATAATCGGCAGAAAAATAACCCTTCAGATCATCATTGTGAATTGAAAAAAAATTCACAGTGATGATTTTGATTTACGCGGGCTTCTGCAAATCAAGATATTCACCGCCTGAAAAGATTGACATACCGGCGAAAGCAGGTATAACTTGACGTAACAGAGTCTACTCATGGACGGTTCCGTTTGTTACGCGGGGATACATCCCGCGGATCAACGGAAAGGTTCCTGGGGGGGTTCTTTACTTTTTAACACCCGGAGGTGTGAATGAACGCTAGTTTGAAACTTGGAGAACATTACATTTTCGACCTTTCCGATTGCAACCGTGATACCCTGATGGACAGCGAGAGGTCTTATGCGTTGTTCGCCAACGCTGTGCGCGAGAGCGGTCTCACCGTTGTGGATGAAGGGTTTTACAAATTCAGCCCGCATGGGTTTACCTGTTTTCTACTCCTTGCGGAATCGCATGCCAGCTTGCACGCCTGGCCCGAGCACAATTACTGCGCCATCGACCTTTTCACTTGTGCTCTCGGTACCGATTTCATGCCGGTATTGATGCGCATGAAAGAAGCCTTCGGCGCTGACGACTTCGCTGTCCGTAAATTGGATCGCGAAGCTTCGATCGAGACGAAACTCCCGGTGGCGATATAAAATATGTAGGTCAGGCTTGCAGCCTGATAGTCACGTTGAAAACGCGACCTACAAGTCAGGAGATTAATGAGCATCTGGTTTACCGAAGAATTACATCCCTACTATCGAAAAGGCATCCGCATTAAGCGTGTGCTTGCGGATGAACAGACGAAATTTCAACACCTGCAATTCGTCGAGACTGAGTTCTTCGGCAACGCGATGATCCTCGACGGCATCATCCAGCTGACCGAACGCGATAACATGGGCTATCACGAGATGATCGTTCATGTGCCGATGCTGGCGGTGGGGAAGCCGAAGCGCGTTCTCATCGTCGGCGGCGGAGATGGCGGCTCGCTTCAACAGGTTTTGCGATATGAATCGGTAGAGGAAGCCGTCGTCTGCGAACTGGATCAGCGCGTGGTGGATTTATCTCGCGAATATTTCGCCGCCTCTTTCGGGGACCCGTGGTCTGATCCACGCTCCAAACTACTCGTCCGGGACGCCTTTGGCTATCTCGAAGAAAACCCCGGTCAATTTGACGTCGTCATCTCGGACACAACCGATCCCATCGGAATGGCGGAGCGTTTGTTCTCCGACGAATTCCAAAAACTGGTGGTGCGCGCCCTCGTCCCCAGCGGCGCGGCGGCGACCCAATGCGAACAGCCGTTTTTCGATACCGAGTTGATAAAGACCATCTATCAATCCGCGAAACGGTTGACGAAGTATCCCGCCTATTACTACGCCAACATCCCTACCTACCCCGGTGGGGGAATCGGTTTCATGTACGTCTCGGAAACGCCCTGGGAGAATGGCTTGAAGACGCCGTACCCGCCCGGCGAGAACAAGTACATCAACCCTGAAACCCACAAGGCGGCGTTTGCTTTGCCGGAATTTTTCAGGAAGGAGTTGTACGGATAGGCATAGGGGCGACCCGCCTAAATCAATTAGAACCTTATTGCGCCATGAGAGGGTCGCCCTTTGCACGGAAATTTTTCAAACCGGCAGGGGCGACTCTTTGTTGCGTTCCGAGGTTGTGTGGGAGCGTGGCGGGGCGCCCCTGCGGAAAACTGGAATTTGTCACGCTACAGGAATTCTATTTTTCCATTCGCGTGCTATAGTGAGCATGGGCGGCAGACGTAAGAGAACGTCCGCTAAGCAATAGATGCTCATGAACAGATACTCCACCTTCGATCTAAAAATAAACCATATCAAGTTGACCGGCTTGGTCGCTGTCATGATCGTTTCATTGTTGATACCGTTGGGGAGCGCAGGCGCGACTCGATCAAGGGCGTTTAGTCAGATCAGTTTCATCTCAAACATCGAAACGGCGGGCGTGGTTGTGACGGGGACGGGTCTGCCTGCATCTGCGCAGATGGCTTATCGCCGCGCGGGGGAGGCGAATTGGCGCGCCGGGCATAATCTAGTGCGCATCAAGGATGGCAGGCTGATCGGAAGCCTTTTCAATCTTGCGCCCGCGTCGAGTTATGAAGTCAAGGTAACCGATGGAGCGGGGGAAATCGTTGGCACATTCACCACACAAGCGGAAGAGTTGCTTTTTATGCCCACAAATACGATTTATGTTAACGATGACGCGCCGCTGGGCGGGGACGGCTCTTTTGCCGCGCCATTCCAAACGATTCAAGAAGGCGTCAACCGCGCCGCGCCTGGGACTCAGGTTTTGGTCGCAGACGGCGTGTATAAGGAGTCGGTCACGTTCCCGGCTTCGGGAATGCCGGGGAGTTGGATTCAGGTCCGGGCGGAGGGCGGAGGCGCGGTGCTCGATGGGTCCGATGTCATGGCTGCTGATGCATGGACTTCGTACGACTCCAAGCCCTACATCTGGTACGTCAAGATCGGGTATTGGATCAAATATCTCGCGCGCGACGGTAAGCGCATGTATCAGTACGATTATTTGCAGGACCTGCTCGACGGGCGCGGGCATAATAGCGTGCCGATGAGCGAGGGTTGGTATTATGACCCGAACACTGGCAAATTATATGTGCGCACCCAACAGGAGCCCAAAAATTACACTTGGAATCTGCCGCGCTTCAACCGCGCCTTTTACGTGGACGGGCGTGATTGGATATGGATCGAAGGCTTCGAGATGCGTTATTACGGCACAGGTTACGGATGTGGCGCGTGTTTGAAGGATGCTTCGCACATCGTCGTGCGCAAGAACCGCATCCACAACATGCAGAACCCGGTTTTTGTGGAATGGTCCGGCGCGGAGGGGCGCGGGGACGATACGCGCATCGAATATAACGAGATGTATGATGTGCTCGATAGCCCGTGGTCGTGGAACGCGCAAAAAGGGACTTCGATGGAATCCATTGCCGTCGTCTTGCGCGGACATAACGGAGCCATCGTGCGCGGCAATAGCATTCATAATTACTTCAACGGTATCTATACGAGTTCATCCGGCGCGCTGGACAACCCCGGTGTGATGTTCGACGCCGACATTTACAATAACCGCATCTATGCCATCGGCGATGACGCCTTCGAACCCGAAGGGACTTGCGTCAATCACCGCTTCCGCAATAACACGATTGATTCGACGTTGGTGGGAATCTCGCTCGCGCCGATTACGATGGGACCGGTCTGGGTCTTGCGCAATACGTTTGCTAATTTCACTGGCAGGAGCGTGAAGTGGGATCGCAATTCCGATGGCTGGGTCTTCATGTATCACAACACCAATTGGACGAATTTCAACGCGCCGAATGCGTTGGAGTTCATCAGCCCGGTGCGAAATTCTGTCTTGCGAAATAACATCTTTCAGGGCGGCATTTATTCGGTGGAGGCGCGCAATCCCGGCGCGTTTGGTCACGATTGGAACTACGACAATTGGAGCACCGGCTTTGGCTCGCGCTTCAAATGGGAGGGCGTGGACTACCCAAACCTCAACCAGTTCTGCCGCGCCTCGGGCTTGGAATGCAATGGGCTTGAATCCACGCCCGGTCTTACGAACCCGGCTGGCGGTGATTTTTCGTTATCGCCGACAAGCGCAAACATCGATCACGGACTGTACATTCCCGGCATCAACGACGGTTTTTACGGCGGCGCACCAGACATCGGCGCAATTGAGTCGTTCATCATAACGACGCCCGCAGTTTCATCCATCGCGCGGGCAGACGTGAATCCGACAGGGGCATCCATCGTCAATTTCAACGTCACTTTCTCCAAAGCAGTGAGCGGCGTCGATGGGACAGATTTCGCTCTCGCATTTGACCCATCCATTATCGGCGCGTCTGTTTTGAGTGTGACAACCCTCAGTGAGTTGAACCATATCGTCAGCGTGAACACAGGCGCAGGAAATGGAAACCTCCGCCTCGACCTGTTGGACGATGACTCGATCCGTGATGCGAACGGTACGCCGCTTGGTGGAGTCGGCGCGGGTAATGGCGGATTCAACGCCGGCGAATCATATTCGATTGACAAGACTCTCCCCTTTGCGAGCAGTATCATTCGCATGGATGTCTCTCCAACTAATGCGGACCTTGTGCATTTCACTGTCAACTTTTCGGAGAATGTCACCGGAGTTGACCTTGCTGATTTTGTTCTGACTCCATCCGGTTCGATTTCCAATTATTCGATTACCGAAATTTTGGGATCGGGCAATTCATACACAGTTACCGTCAACACAGGTGTCGGGGATGGAACCCTGCGCCTCGATCTCGCCGATAACGATTCGATCCTCGATGAAACATCCCTGCCTTTGGGCGGAGTTGGCGTTGGCAATGGGAATTATTCCTCCGGCGATGTGTATGTGATCAACAAGTTCGCCCCAAGCGTGACCTCGATCCTGCGTGTGGACCCAAGCCCCACCGCCGCAGGGAGCGTGCGCTTCGCGGTGACATTCTCAGAATCCGTAACCGGCGTGGACTCGGCCGATTTCGCGCTGACCGCTTCGGGCGTATCGGATGCGGGAGTTGCATCTGTAAGCGGCTCGGGGACGACATATACCATCACCGTCTTCACCGGGAACGGGAATGGCACACTACGCCTCGATTTGCTCGACAACGACAGCATCCTTGACGCAGGTTTATCTCCGCTGGGCGGAGCGGGTATTGGCAATGCGAATTTTTACAACGGCGAGGCTTACACCATAGACCGCGCCGCGCCGCTGATCCAAACCACGACCTTTTACTCGGACGGCGCGCACGACGGCTGGGTTTTGGAATCAAAGGAGACCAGCAACAAAGGCGGGACGATGAACGGAAGCTCAGCATCGTTGCGCGTGGGTGATAATGGGCAGGATAATCAATACCGTTCCATTTTACATTTCGCCACGTCTGCGCTGCCCGATAATGCCGTGATCACCCAGGTAATATTGACCCTGCAATTGGAAACAATCGTTGGGGCAAATCCGTTCAAGACCCATCGCCATATCTGGGTGGACATCCGCCAGGGCGCGTTTGGCAGTTTTGGTCTGTTGCAAATTGGCGCGTTACAAAAAACCGACTTTCAGGCTCCGGCTTCGTTATATACTGCTGGGATGATCCTTGATAACGCCGCCGGAGGCTGGTATTGGACGACTCTCGACGCAAAAGCGCTGCCTTTCATCAATTTGAAAGGCGTCACCCAATTCCGCCTCGGCTTTTTGCTTGACGACGACGATGACCGCAAGGAGGATTATGTTTCGTTCTTGAGCGGCAATTACAGCGTGATTACCGCGCGTCCGCAGTTGATCGTCAAGTATTATGTGCCATAAAGAATAGACGTTATCGGAAATAACATCCGAACACCGTCCCGAAGGTTTTCTTTGAGGCGTTTGGGCGGCTGAGTGCAACCTTCGGGACGTTTTTGCTTATTACCGATAAAGTCTAATCTAGTTGAAGCTATTTGTGCCTGAATCAAAAAAACCTCTTGCGCATAACACAGCAAGAGGTTTTTTTGATTGTTATCGAAGCGCAGATGCTAATATCTCCCCACTGCCTGCAACATCTGAAAACTCTGAAAGGCGAGCAAACCGAACAGGAGCGCCATGTAGACACTACCGAGGAAAATCAGACCGAAAACGGCGAGCGTCCCGCCGGTGATGATGGATATCCATAACGAGATTCGCAATCCGTTCCACGGGTCGCGCTGGATGAGGAAGTAGCGGGAGACATGTCCGCCGTCGAGCGGGTAGACGGGCAGGAGGTTGATGATGCCCCAGAAAATGTTTACCCATAGGAAGGTGAGGAAGATATCCGTCAGGATACCGTTGAAAGCGGGGATGTAAACGATGGGAAAGGGGATGACACCGAGAATGGTGGTGATGATGATGTCGCCGCCGAGCGCTGCGCCCACAGCGAGGACAAGACCCGCGAGAGCAAACCCGGCGAACGGTCCCGCCAGTGAGACGAAGATATGCTGGTTTGGGGTCAACCCCACGCTTGCGTATCCGCCGCCCCACGGCATGGATTCCGGAACGGTCAACCCGCCGGTTGCGTGCAGGAGGATATGTGAAGGTTGTCCGTACCTGCGGAAGGCGAAGGCGTGCCCCAGTTCGTGGACGAGGATCGAGATGAACACAACAATGATCCAGACCACGACCATGAGCGGATGCCCCGAGTTACTGCCGAGGAGCAGGGCGATCACCCAAAATAAAGGATGGACGCGTACGGGAATCCCGGCGATTGAAAATTGTAAATCAAAGCGGGTGGGGGAAACAGTTTGAAGCATGGGCGGGAGTATAACATTGAAACCGGGTTATAAATAACGTGGGTGAGAATAAAAACTTTGTCAGAAGTAAAACTTCTGGACTCCCTTATATTTAAAATAAAAAACCCCTTTGCCAGGGGTTTGTGGGCGCACAGAGACTCGAACTCCGGACCTCATGTGTGTGATACATGCGCTCTAACCTACTGAGCTATGCGCCCCAAGCGAACGGGATTATAGCCCAGCCCCCCGGCTTTTGCAAGGAATTGATGTAGTGTTCGGTAAGAAATGCTATAACTGCGCCATAGTCCGCTTTAGCGGGCTTTGTAAGAATAGCCCCGGCGTTCACGTCGGGGCGGAGCCGAGGTGAAAAATCCCGCCTAGGTTTGGGATGCGGCGTTTCGCGGGCGGGCATTCCAAAGCGCCTGCCAGCGTTAGAGAACGCTGACTGCGCAGATGCTGAATCAATGCGTGAGGTCTTCCGGCTTGAAACAGGCTTCGTAATCTGCGCCGAGGATGACGCGGTATTGCACGGCGCTGTTCGGGTCGGGGAGTGAAATGACGTTGGCGGAATATGTCCCCAGTACGTTGAGGATGGTCTGGCGTTCGTTCGGATCCTGGGTTGTTGTGAAATCCACAAGAACGCTATTGCCATAATTGCGGTTATCCGCGCCGCTGGTGATCGTTTCATACCCGGCGTAGTTCAAGCGCGAGGCTGCGAGGGATTCCATCGTGTCGAAGTAGGAACCGTTCTGAACTTCGATGGTGATGCTTTCCCGGACTTCGGCAAAGGTGGAGAGGGTTGTCGCTTCGATCAACAATCCACGCAGCGCCTCCTCCTGCGGAAGAAGCACCGACGCCCCGCCTGGTGTGGTCCATGGAAGGACATATGGCGGGCGGATGTAATAACTGCGGATGTTGGCATTCGTAAAGTTGACCGCATACGGCGCAAGGCTGAGCATGTCGCCCAAACTCATGTCAGTGACCACCGTCGAAGAGAAATCGTTATAAAGCTGGGGAATTTTGCTGAACGTGTCCGTTTGAACGGCTTTTTGAAAGAGGGTGCGGATGACTTCCTGCTGTCGGCGTCCGCGGTCGAAATCGCTCGATTTGGAGCGGGAGCGGGCGTACCAGAGCGCAAGGTCGCCATCCATGTGGACCTGACCCGGACCGACCGTGTAAAGCCACCAGTTATTTTCGTTGTTTTCGTCGAGTTCGGGAGAGATTAAACGCCAGTCGGTATAGGGACAAGCCACAGGGATGTCAATTCCGCCCAGGGTATCGACGATGCGGCGAAAGCCGTCGAACTCGACCATGGCAGTATGGTCAATTCGGATTCCAAAATTTTGCAGGATGGTATCTTTCAGTAAACCCGTCCCGCCGCCGGGGTATCCGCCGGATTCGCCGCTTTGAAAGGCGGTGTTGATGCGCTGCATCCCAACCGTGGGGATGTACAACCAGGTATCGCGCGGAATGGAAATTAGCGAAACCTGTCCTTCCCGATACCAGACAACAGCGATGAGCAGGGTGTCGGTACGATGCGAAGAACCCGTGGGTCGGCGGTCCGAACCGATGAGCAGGAAGTTGATGGTCTCAGTATCGGTCAACGGCGGCAGGGAGGCGGGGTCTACTGCGGGGGCTTCGGGTGGCGGCGCAGCCTGGGTCGGGAATAACTGTTCGAAGGAAGCCGTCCCTGTCGGCGAAGCGAGAGGCATGGGGGATGGAAAAACAAGCTCGGTTGGGGGAAGAGGCGAAGGTTCCGGATTCGAATCGCTCACCAACAATGAAGGCGAAGTCGGCGTGACGAGCGAAGGCTGGAAGGGTGTCGGGGTCGGGCTGGCGTTTGGCGCAGAAGTGATCAGGATAAAAGGCTGCGGCGGTGATGGCGGTTCAGTGGCTGGCGGAGCGCATGAAGCGAAAAGGATTGCCAGGCAGATGGCGGCGGTGATTCTGATTGTTTCCATTATGTGTTTGGCTGCCAATTTTATCATGCGTACGTTTTCCGCCAACTCTCATTCACCTGTAATACTTCGATCACAATAGGCGGGTAAAATTTGACCCAAATGGCAGGTCTAACGCATATGCCCCGCGAATATCACTATGTTTGGGAATGGGACCTGGCTTCTTCGCCCGAAGCGCTCTGGAGCCTCGTCTCGGATACGAACCGCTTCAACCGCGATACTGGGCTGCCGCCCATGCAACTGTTGGGGATCAAGAATCGCGTCAAACAGGTCAAGTTCAAGATCCCGCTGATCGATATAGTGTGGGACGAAGAACCGTTCGAATGGACATACCCGTATCGCTTCGGAATTTTGCGACGATACAAGACCGGACCCCTGCTCGAAATGCGGGTGGACTGCCGCCTCGAACGACGCGAACAAGGAACACACCTTCGCTATGAGGTGTGGGCGACTTCGCGCAATTTATTGGGGGATGTTGCCATCCCATTTGGAGTCGGATTCGTAAGCGCGAAGCGATTTGGAATGGTGTTCACCCACTATGATGAAATCGCCTCAAACCCGGACCTGAACCCTGGCGGCGCCTCAGGGCGGAATCTCAGCCTGAACGGTTTCTCCCGATTACAGAGTCTTGCTCAGGAGTTGCGTTTTGGGGATGTGGATATTCCCACAGTTGAACGCCTTATCGAATACATCCAACGCGCCGACGATATTTCCATCCAGCGCATGAGACCTTATGCGC
>DAOTXI010000587.1:0-6213 GCA_034435475.1 Anaerolineales bacterium | reverse complement strand
AATGTGCGCCCCAGCGCCGAGATGATCCCCACGGTCATCGTGCTTTCCAAGCCAAAGGGATTGCCGATCGCGACCACCGTCTGCCCGACCTTCAACAAGGACGAATCGCCCAATGCCAAAGGATGAAGTTCCTCAGCGGGCACATCCACCTTGACCACCGCCAAATCCGAGTCCAGGTCCGTCCCGGCGACGGTTCCATACGCCATGTATCCCGACGTGAAGCGCACTTCCACCGTTTGAAAACCTTCGATCACATGATAGTTCGTAATGATATGACCATCCGAATCATAGACGAAACCCGATCCCTGCCCCGTACCGGTGAAAATGGCAACCACGCCCGGACTGGCATTCTCGAACAGCGAAACCAGCGCCTCCTCCGCCGCCGGGTTGACGAAATCCGAGTTGACGGGCGCAACAGGCGGGGCAGAAACTTCAACGGTTGGAACCGGCTGAGACTGGCTGGTGGAAAACGCCGGGGTCTGGCACGCCATCGTCGCCAGCACAAAGGTCACTATCGAGACAAATATCTTTTTCATTGCGTAAAACTCCAAAATCTAAAACTTGATGCGGGACGCTTCCTCGATCAACTCCCGCTGTTTTGCCGATAAATATTTCGGGATCTGAATCTTCAACTTCACAAACAAATCGCCCTTCGCCTTCGCATCCTTAACCGAGGGCATCCCCCTTCCGGCAAGACGAAACACCTGGTCTGGCTGCGTTCCCGGCGGAATTCCGAGCCGGACCTTTCCCGTCGGGGTTTCCACCTCCGCATCGCCGCCGAGGATCAGGGTAAAAACATCCACATTGGATGTCGTGGTCAAGTTGCCGCCATCACGCTGGAAGCGTTCATCCTCTTCGACCTGAATCAGCAGGTAGAGGTCGCTTCCATCCGGACCCGCGCCTGCCACACGGACCCGTGAGCCGCTCTTCACCCCGGGCGGAATCCGGACGGTCAACTTGCTGCCGTTGGGCTTCTGAATCTGACGGCTCGTCCCGTCGAATGCTTCCTGAAATGTAATGCCGACTTCCTGCTCATATCCCGGCGAATCCTGCACGAACGGGTTGCCGCGCCCCTGTGAACGCATCGCTTCGCCGAAGATCATGCGGAAGAAATCGGAGAATCCACCAACACCGCCATACATATCGTCCGCGCTTCCACGTTGACCCGTTGCCTGTTGTTGAAACCAGTCGTCCCAGCGGAAATCGCCGGGTCTGCCGCCAGTGGAACGATAATTGGAGTAGGCGCTGCCCAGCCGGTCATAATGCGCGCGCTTTTGATCGTCGCTCAAGACCTGATAAGCCTCGTTGATCTCCTTGAACTTCTCCTCCGCCTTTTTATCGCCGGGATTCTTGTCGGGATGATATTTCATGGCGAGCTTGCGATACGCGGTGCGGATCTCGTCCGCGCTGGCTTTGCGGTCTACGCCGAGGGTTTTGTAATAATCCTTATAGTCCATTTTTCTATTTTCATCCCTTCACCCGCAAGGGTCAAGCGCATAAGCCTTGCACTTACGTAACTCTAACCTGAAAACAGCCGTGTAGTGGGCGTTCTCTAACGCCCACACCCTTTTCGAAAATCAGCCTTTTTGAAAGAATATGGTACAGTAAAATTCTTGCACGGTTATTTTGTTATTAAGGGCGTCAGGCTGAAAGCCTGACCTACGGTTATCTTTTCCAAGAGAGCCCGTAGAGAAAACATTCTGCGAGGCGATGAGGATATGATGAAATCAATTTGTGTATTTTGTGGTTCTTCCGACCTGGTTCACGATGAATACAAAAAAGCGGCATTCCAAACGGGAGTGACGCTTGCAAAAGAAGGGATTCAGGTCGTCTATGGCGGCGGAAAAACCGGGTTGATGGGTCAAGTGGCGGATGGGGCATTATCCGCGGGCGGCGAGGTGATCGGGGTCATCATCCCCTCGATGAACATGCCCGCGCTGGCGCATATCGGTCTCACACGCATGGATGTGACGCCCGAAATGCGCTCGCGCAAAGCCCGAATGCACGACCTCTCAGACGGCTTCATTGCCCTGCCCGGCGGCTTTGGCACCTGGGACGAACTCTTCGAGACCATCACCTGGGCGCAGACCGGCGGACATGAAAAACCGGTCGGCTTGCTCAACGTGAATAATTTTTACGCCCCCCTTATTGCAGCAATAGACCATGCGGTTGCCGAAGGTTTTATTTTTCCAGAACACAGGCGGGCTATTTCGCTTGAAACCGACCCGGTCAAATTATTAGAGTCCATGCGCAATTACGAACACCCCCATGAAGCGGTAAAAAGGTGGATGAAAGAAGAGTAAATTCGATTGACGATTCTTCGATAGCAGTATTCGAGATAGGCTTACGCTCTGCGCACGACGCATTACGAATTACTCACTACATATCACGTTTCACTCTTCACGGCAACGTCAAAATAATCGGCTCGCCTTTGGTGACGATGACGGTGTGTTCGAATTGGGCGGCGATGGTGTTATCCACGGTTTTCAGCGACCAGCCATCCGGCTTTTCAACCACATGTCCGCGCCCGGTCGTCATAAACGGCTCGATGGCGAGTACCAAGCCATTGTCCATGATGCGGCGGTCGTCGGGCTTGTGGAAGTTATAGATCGAAGCAGGCTTATCGTGCAGTTGACGTCCGATCCCGTGACCGGTTAGATCAAAGATCGGGTTGTAGCCGTGTTTGGCGGCTTCCTGCTGGACCGTCTTGCCGATCAGGTTCAGGGGTTTGCCAGCGCGAACCAATCCCAATACTTTTTCCAGCGTGGCTTTGGTGGTAGAAAGCAATTTATCGTATTCCGGTTTCGACTCTCCCACCACCATCGATGCGCCGGTATCGCCAAAATATCCCCCCAGTTCGGCGGAGACGTCAATATTGATCAATTCGCCGTCCTGAATGACATGTCCATCCGGGATGCCGTGAGCGATGACGGGCGACACGCTGATACAGGTACCGCCGGGGAAGTTATACATGGCGCGCGGCGCGGAGGTTGCGCCTTCCTTCTTTAAGAACTCTTCACCGAGTTGGTCAAGTTCCAGGGTGGTCATGCCGGGGCGGGCATTCTCCATCATCAACTGCATGGCTTGGGCGCAGACCCTGCCCGCGGCTTTCAACCCTTTGATATCTTTTTCTTCGTTGGCGGTCATTTGATTCCTTTTTCGATGGTTTCGCGGTGCTCCTGAAAATGCTCGGCGGTGTCGCCCATCACCCACAGCAGGAGCGGGTCCGGGTTGTCGGGGCGGCGGGGTTGTAGCAAATCCTCGAACGGGGTCTTCTCCAATTTGGCGATCAGCAGTTCGTAGACCCTCTTCAGGTGATCCATCACCTCCGCCCGCGAGCGATTCTGATTGCGCTTGAACAACAGCGGATTAACCGCCTCCACGCTCCACTCCGGCAATTCTGCCTGTGAAACGCCGACAACTTCGTAATAGGGACGTTTATCCATGTGATAGCCCATCAGGATATTCATCCACTCCGTCAGGTGGGCAAGGTTATCTTTGGGAGTCCACCCGCCTTCATCGGGCGCGGACATTTGCCCATCGGTAAGCGAATCCGCGAGTGTTATCAGCAAGTTCCACTCGTGCTCAATGGCAGACATCAATTCTTCCATATTACCGGGCATCCATTGTTCTTCGGCCATGTGGTTTCTCCTATAGTACGATCGGTTGACCTTCCTCAAGGCGTTCCTTTTCTGAATCTTTTCGCTGCACATATGCTTCGCCACGCACGAGGGCAGTCTTGCCTTTTTCACTTTTTATATACGCCCCATCGCACAACATGATGATGGGGTTGTCGTGGAAGAAGTGGTAATCTGCCAGCCACTCATCTTTTACGGACTGCCCGTACCCATCCAGTGGATAATGCGGTGAGATGTTGAACGGAAAAGCATTCAAACCTTTGAAGAAAGACGTACCCACCGCGTTCAAATCTTTCGAGGTGAGGATGTTCGGTCCACACAAGATGGCGCCCGCGCTAAATCCGACATACGGCAAACCAGACTGAATCCGCTTTTGCAGGAAGGGCATCACCCCGCTGGCATGTAGACGATGGGTAAGCAAAAAGGTGTTCCCGCCTGGTACGTAGACCACATGCGCATCGCGAATGATAGACTCGATGGTCTTTTGGGTCATCAACTCGGTGTTGACCGTTTTCAACTCTGCCAGCCCGTTGAAGGCATCTTCGGTCATCTCCAGCCAGCGCTCGGCATATAACGAAGCCAATGGCAGATACACAATGGTCGGTTCTTCTTTCCCATCCACATACGGGCGGCAGGCTTCGACGATATCATCAATATCCCTTTCGCCGGGGGTCGAGAAGAGATGTAAATTTGAGGGCATGATGGGATTGTATCAAAGATGTAGGGGCGGGGTGATCCCGCCCCTACGCCATTATTTACCTAATTTTTCCAAAATAACTTTCCTCAACTCCGCCTGAACAGACTCCCATGCCTGCTCCGAGTTGACCACCACCCAGCGCTGCGGCTCGGCTTGGACCATCTCCAAATACCCGGCGCGGACTCTTTTATGGAATTCAACGGTGTAGGCATCCAGGCGATTCCATTCGGTTGCGTTTTGCGTTTTGCGTTTCAACCCGACCTCTACATCCAAATCCAGCAGGATCGTCAAATCGGGAGTCAAGCCGCCGGTGGCGTATTTGACCAAAGCACGGACATCATCCAGGTTTTGTTGATGCCCATAGCCTTGATAAGCAATCGTTGAATCATAGTAACGGTCGGAGAGGACAATTTCCCCGTCGGCAAGGCGCGGCTTGATGACCTGCTCCACGATCTGGGCACGCGCCGCTTGATAGAGCAACGTTTCAGTCCGTGGATGCATCTCGGCGTTCTTCATATCATGCAACACGTCGCGAATCTGCTCGCTGATGGACGTCCCGCCGGGTTCGCGGGTTGGGAAGACGGTATAGCCCTTCTCGCGCAGAAATTCTACAAGATGGGAAATATGGGAGGTTTTGCCCGAGCCTTCGGGACCTTCGAGGGTGATGAACATGGGGGAAGTATAAAGTAGACAGGGAAACAAGTAAACAGGCTGTGCTGATAATTACCCACATCTTTGTGCCATCAATTGAGTGTGCTGACCCGTAGCGCAGGGCGCTTTGCTTACTGATTTTTGAATAAAGTAAGTCCGAAAATAAGCCCAATTTCCCTCGCGTTTTGGGTAAAATGGGACTTTCAACTTTCAAAACTCAATAGCCATGCCCCAATTCGTGAAAGTGGGAAGCAATTACGGATACTCGTCACTAAAAGACCTCCGAAGCCAAACTCGGAGGTCTTTTACTTTCTACTCACTATTTACCGTCTACTGACGCTTAACCGTTTTTCCTTTGAAAATCCGCCATGAATTTCGAAAGTTCCTTCGCGCCTTCAACAGTCATTGCATTATAGACAGAAGCGCGCATCCCGCCCACAGAACGATGTCCCTTCAAACCGATCAACCCTGCACTCTTGGCTTCCTTCGCAAAGGTATCTTCAAGTTGCTCGCTCGGCAAACGAAACGGGATATTCATCAACGAGCGGGCTTCGGGCACGGTATGTCCGCGATAGAAACCGCCGCTTTCGTCTATGGCTTTGTAAACGATGCCAGCCTTCTCGCGGTTGACCTTTTCGATTGCCGCCAAACCACCGACCTTCTTCGCCCATTTGAAGACCAAGCCAACCATGTAGATCGCAAACGAAGGCGGCGTGTTATGTAACGACCCGCTCTCGGCAAGTATTTTGTAATCGAGCATCACCGGCAAATTCTCTGGCGTGCGGGCAACCATGTCATCGCGCATGATGACCACCGTCACACCGGAAGGACCCGCATTCTTCTGCGCGCCCGCATACAGCATGGCATACTTTGAAACATCAATGGGGCGGCTGATGAAATCGGATGAAGTGTCGCAGACCAGCGGAACGCCATCAGGCGGGGTCGGCTCGCTAAAATACTCCACGCCATGAATGGTCTCGTTGGATGTAAAATGCAAATACGCCGCCTTTGGGTCGAGATCATATTTATCTGGCAGGCAATTGAAATTTGAAGCCTCCGTCGTTGCCGCAACATGAACCGCGCCAAGTTTCTTCGATTCCTTAACCGCGGTCTTGCTCCATGAACCGGTCACAATATAATCAGCAGAAGCGCCCGCCGGGCGCAGGTTCATCGGCAGCATCGCAAATTGCAGCGTCGCGCCGCCCTGCAAAAACATCACCTTATAAT
>DAOTXI010000586.1:0-2211 GCA_034435475.1 Anaerolineales bacterium | reverse complement strand
CGGGAAAGCCTTGCGGCATTCCGGGTCGTGTGCGCCGTCCACGCCGACTTCGTCACCATAGTAGATGCAAGGTGCGCCGTGAATGGTGAACATGAACAGCCATGCCAGTTTGAGAGAGTTCTTGTCGCCGCTGGCACAGGTTAGAAAACGGGGCATGTCGTGGCTGTCGAGCAGGTTCAGCTGGGCATATGTTATATCCTGCGGATATAAATTCAAGATGCGATCCACTTCGGCGGCGAAGTCTTGCGCGCCGATTGGGCGGACGCGGTCTTTAAGTCCGCCGGCCTGGTGGATGATGTGCAGATCCAAATGATTCGAAGCAAAATAGCTCAAAGATGCGGCTGTAACGAGATAATTCATCACCGCATCGAACTGGTCGCCTTGCAGGCAGCTTTGGGCTTCGTGCCATATCTCCCCGACGATATACGCCTCCGGGTTGATCGCCCGCACACGCCGCCGGAACTCGCGCCAGAATTCGTCGTCGTCGATCTCGGCGGGCACATCCAGCCGCCAGCCGTCTATGCCGAATTTGATCCAATATTCCGCGACATCAAAGAGGAAGGCACGCACGGCGGGCGAGTTCGTGTTGAATTTGGGCAGGGCGGGCAAATTCCACCAGGCGCGGTAGCCGATGGCGGTCAGGCTGTCCTCGTGCTGCAAAAGTTTCTCTTCGTGCGGCGAGGGGTAGGCGCCCCAATGTTTATGTCCGTTCAACCTTTCGTGATCGAAGTGAAACCAATCCTTGTAGGGCGAACCCGCGCCGGTTTCCAGGACATGATGGAATTGCCAGAACCCGCGCGAGGCATGATTGAAGACGCCGTCCAACACCACGCGGATTCCGCGTTTATGCGCCGCGTCCAGCAATTCTTTCAACGCCTCGTTACCGCCGAGGAGCGGGTCCACGTTGTAGTAATCGAAGGTATGGTAGCGGTGATTCGATGCTGACGCGAAGACCGGGTTGAAGTAGATGGCGTTGATTCCCAAATCCTGTAAATAATCCAGTTTCTCGATCACGCCGTACAGGTCGCCGCCTTTGAATCCGTGATGGGTGGGCGGGCTGTCCCAGGGTTCAAAACCAAGATCGGGAGATTTTTGACTCCTGGCAAAACGATCCGGGAAGATTTGATAAAAAATTGCATCTCGTACCCATTCGGGGGTGGTGGTCATGTTGTCGCATTATCCTTTGTTGTAGAATTATTGGAAAAACCTCCCGAAGGCTTCTTTTAACCTTTGAGCGGCTTGCGTAAACCTTCGGGACGGATATTTCAGTGATGGTCGTTATTACTAACTGATGTTACGCAATAGGGGCGACCCGTCCAATTTCTTTGTTAGATCCGTGACAAGGAAAGGGTCGCCCTTTGACAGCGATCCACTTTATCAGCAAGGGCGACCCTATTTTACATTCCAGGGTATTCTCATGCCTGAACGGGTCGCCCCTACGCAGTTTCGTTATAAGCCTTTTGAAACGAGGTTCCCAAATGCAGGAAGATTTTGACAGGCTCGACCCCGATATCCGCATGAAAAGGCAGTATGCCATTGCATCGGCGGCGCTCGGAACACTCAGTTTATGCGCCGGAATTATACCGGCTTGTGGCGGGGCCCTTGCCTTGCTGGGGATCGGTCTGGGTGTCCTTAGCCTGCGTATCGAACCCAACCGCACTGCCTGGGCGGGCATCAGCCTTTCAGCGCTCGGTATTTTTATCGCCTTGACCTATGTCGCCGTCCAATTGTACTTTGTAAAATAAGCGCGCGTGTTACTTCAATGAAAGAATTATAGTTTGAAATGGGCGCAATTCCGCCGTTGGGCGATAGCCGAAAAAACCGTCGCTGGCGATATTGAGTTCATCCGGCTTTAAATCTCCGAACAAGACTTCGGGGGTGATCGAACCTTTTCGCAGAAAAGAAGTCGACAGGCTTAAACTGTAATCGGCAATTGGCTCGCCGCTTAAGTTTGCGATGATGAGAATGTGTTCATCTTCCGCGTTGCGCAAAAGTGCAAATACCGCGTTGTTCCCTGTTTCTACAAGAATGGCATCCCCGCTTTGCAGGGCAGGATTGGATTTCCGAAGCCGGATCAGCGTCTTGTAATGCTCAAGCAGGGACGTGGAATTCGTCTCTTGACCTGCAACGTTGGCGGATTCTGCTTCCGGGCTGATTCCACGCCATGGGGTTCCGGTCGTGAACCCCGCGTTCGGTTTCCCTGTCCATTGC
>DAOTXI010000585.1:0-5500 GCA_034435475.1 Anaerolineales bacterium | reverse complement strand
CGAAACGGCATCCGTTGGGTAGAGCATCCAGCTTTGGTGGATAACCGGGAATGGACGCCAGTTTCTTTTCTGGTTTGGTCAGGTCGGGGAAGGCTTTGAGCAGTTCCTGTGTGTATGGGTGACGCGCCTCGTTATATATCGTATCCACATCGGCATACTCGGCAGTCACACCACCGTACATCACCAACACCCTGTCGCACATCTCCGCCACCACACCCAAGTCATGGGTGACGAAAATAATGGCAAGACCAAGTTTCTCGCGCAGTTTGTCGAGCAGTTCCAAAATCTGCGCCTGAATCATCACATCCAATGCAGTGGTGGGCTCATCGGCAATGACCACATCCGGATTGCAAGCCAATGCCATGGCGATCATGGCGCGTTGGCGCATTCCGCCGGAATATTGATGCGGGAAGTGCTCACGATGCCCCGATGCAATCCCCACCAGATCGAGCAATTCATTCACGCGGTCTTTGAGTTTGCTCTTCGGGAAAGCCGGGTCGTGTTTCAAAATGGCTTCGGCGATCTGGTCGCCCACCGTTCGCACCGGGTTGAGGGCGTTCATTGCCCCTTGAAAGATGATCGAAATCCGGCTCCAGCGAACATGGTTGATCTCCTCTTCGCTCATTGTGGTCAGGTTCTTGCCTTGATAATGGACGCTGCCATTCACGATCTCTCCTGCCGCAGGAAGAAGTTTCAACAGGGAAAGCATCAGGGTTGTCTTACCGCAGCCGCTTTCGCCCACCAGCCCGATCAACTCTCCTTTGCGTAGCGAAAAGCTGACGTTTTCCACCGCGCGCGCCGGAGGTTTCCCCTCAGTCACATAATGAATGGAAACATTGCGGACATCCAGAAGTACGTCCCCGGGCATGGTCTCAGTCCGCGCTTCTTTCTGGACCTTTGTCCTGCCCGGCATTAAGTGATGGGTATCCAGCCGTGGGTTGAGTACCTGTTCCAATCCCTGCCCAAGCAGGGTCAGCGCCAGCACCACCCAAACAATACCAAAGCCCGGCACGACCAACGCCCACCACGCTCCCGATGACATGGCTCCGCGTCCGAAGGCGTAATTGAGCATTTGTCCCCACGAAAGCGCCGAGGGGTCACCCAAGCCAATGAATGCCAATGCGCTTTCATTTAAGATGGCAAGCGAGATCGCCAAGACAGCCTGCACTACAAGGATGGGCATCACCAAAGGCAGGATATGACGGGTGACAATATGCCGCCTGCCAGAGCCGATGGCGCGCGCGCGCATGACAAACTTCCGCCATTTGACCGCCACAGTTTGCGAACGCACCACGCGGGCGGTTGTCGTCCAGCCGAGAATGCCGATGACGAAAATGATGTTCAGGAGTTATGGCTTTGTAAGCGCGACGATGACCACCAAAAGCGGCAGGTCTGGAATGACCAGCATGACATCGGTAAAGCGCATCAAAACGGTTTCCCAACGCCCGCCGAAGAAGCCCGCCACCAGCCCAAACAACCCGCCGATGATGATGGAAATGAATGCGGCAAAAAAACCAACGACCAGTGAAATCCGTGCGCCGTAGACAAAATTGGTGAAGACATCCTGACCGGCATCATCAGTACCAAGCCAATGAGAGGCGCTGGGGGGCTGATAAATATCCGCAATGCCGACACTTGCGGAGGAGGACTGGTCATAGCGGGCGAGCCACGGCGCAAAAACCGCGACTAAAATCACGGCAGTAAGCATCCAAAAACCAACCAGACCTCCTGGATTTTTCTTGAATGTATTCCAGAAGGAAAGAACCCGTGAAGGATTGTCCTTTGCAGGAGCGGAGACGAGCGGGGCGGTAGTTTGCATTATTCCACCTCCACACGCGGGTCGAGATAAGTGTAGGTCAGGTCTGCCAACAGGTTTGCCAGAATGACCGTTACTGCAATTAAAAGAAAAGCGCCCTGCAAAATGGGAAAGTCTCTGCGCACAACAGCCTCAAAGATGGCGCTGCCCAACCCGGGCCATGAAAAGACCGATTCGATCTGGATCGCCCCCGCCACAGTGAATCCCAGGTTGATGGCGATAACAGTTACAAGTGGCAGCATGGCGTTTTTCAGGGCATGGTCGCGTAAAATTTGAACTGCGTTCAACCCCTTGGCTTTAGCTGTCAAAATGTAATCCTCTGACAGCACATCCATGAGGCTTGATCTCATCACGAGGGTGTATTCACCCATATAAATTATGGTGTAGGTCAGCGTGGGTAAAAACATATGCCTGGCAACATCCACCCACTGGTCGAGAATCGGCATCGAACCCATGCCCGGCGTGGCTTTTCCCGCCACAGGCAAACCAATCATGCTCCCCCAAAACAGGAGCAGGATGGCAAGCCAGAAGGTTGGCAAACTCCATGCCAGCAAACTGGCGGAAAGAGCGCCATAGTCCACGGCTGTCCGCGCCTTCCACGCCGCAAAAATGCCCAACACCACACCGATAATGATGGAAAGTATCTGCCCCGCTCCGATCAATAGAACAGTATTCCACAGTCGTTCCGCAAGGACTTCGCCCACCGGGCGGTTGGTATGATAACTAAAGCCCAATTCCCCTTGAAATAAATTGCGGACATAAATAAAAAACTGCGTCTCGAACGGATTCACTCCGCAACTTCCCAGCTTGATGGGATTCAAGGTTTCAAAACAATTGATGACTGGTTTATCCAATCCAAACTTGACTTGCAGCGCCTCAACCGCCTCTTTCTTCAAACGCGGGTCGCGGATGCCGGCGCGGGCAGGATCGCCGGGTAGAACCCTGAAAAGAAAGAAATTCAAGATAATGACGAAGAATATTGTGAAAACAGCCCAGGCTGTTTTACGGAGGATGGCGCGGGTACGGTTCAAGGGATTTTCTCTTTTGCGTGACGATGACATCCGGCGGGGACACATACCCCGCCGGATGTGTTATTGAACCTGGAATTAGGGAACCGGCTGAAGCAAGACCAGTGAAGTCACATCAGAAAGTTCCACTTTTGCCTGGTCGGTGATCCAACCGGTGAAACGGTCGGTGCGGAATGCCTGCACATTGGCGGCATAATACGGAATGATGTAAACGACTTCATCATGCACCAGTTTTTGCATCTGCCACACGATATCCTTGCGCGTTTCAAAATCCAATTCGGTTTGTTGCTGGGCGTATAGTTCGTCATATTCGGGGTTGGAGTAACCGGTTTCGCTGGAGCCGTACGGAATGGCTTCGGTGGTGTAAACGTAAAGCAGGGCGCTTGGGTCGGGGTCAGACACCCAGCCCCAAATGATGAGATCAAAATCGAAAGCTGGGCAACATTGCGCAGTGAGGGCGTCTGAATCGACAGCGCCTGTTTCGAGAGTGATGCCGATCTCGCTCCACATTTCAGCAAGGAGTTCCGCCATGCGAGGCGCGTCTGTATCGGTGTTGGGCCAGTTCAAGCGAAAGGTCAACGGACGGGAGCCGTCGGGCATTTCGCGGACGCCATCGCCATCTGTGTCCTTGTATCCGGCATCGTCGAGAATCTGATTCGCCTTGGCAGGATTGAACTCATAGTCTTGAATCGAGACGTTGTACCAGATGCCGATCCCATCTGGGATGAGGGTGGTGCCGGGAGTTCCAAGCCCAAGCAGAATCAAGTCAATCAATTTTTGCTTGTCAGTAGCGTATGACATGGCAAGGCGCACGTCGCGGTCGCGCAGGGCGGGGTGACCAGTGCAAAGCCCGCCTTCGTCGGTGGGACAGTTTTCAGGATCAATCTGGTTGAAGATAATGTCGGTTACACCGGGCGCAAACGGCGCGCCAACCACCAACTCAATATCCTCCTCTTCCTTCAAGGATTGGGCGGCCGTATTGGGCATGGAAGTAATCATATCCACACTTCCAGAACGGATCGCCTGCACAAGCGCATCCTGACTGTCGAAGGTTTGGAAGATAATCTCGTCCACTTTGGGGGGTGTTGCAAAATGCTCCTTGTTCGCCGTCAACCGGACAAACTCGTTCTGGGCATATTCCGCCATCTTGAAGGGACCGGACCCGAGCATCTCAGTATTTTCGTATTCCAGTTTATCCTCGTTCTCCCAGATATGTTTGGGGAGAACATAAAGAAAAACCAACTGGCTTTCGATATTGGGTATGGCTTCTGTGAGAGTCAGGACGACTTCGTTATTTTCGGTGGCGATGATTGTATCGAAGTAGGTTGTGTAATATCCATTTAAATAGGGGTATTCGGGCGTATCCTTATAAAGGTTGTACGTCCACGCAACATCCTCGGCGGTAAGGGGCTGTCCATCGTGCCATTTGAGACCTTCGCGGATCTTGAATGTCCAGACGGTGCCATCATCGGAGACCTCTGCGCTTTCAGCGAGCGAGAGTTGAAATGTGCCATCGAGATTAAGATCGTACATCGAATCATAGACAAGTTCAAAAATTGTGTAGGATGCAGCCAAAATCGCATTGCCCGGATTCAACGAGTCTGGGCTGGTGGAAGTCCCAATGCGGACAATGGCAGGCGTATCTTCGCTTCCTTCCTGACCTGCGGGTTCATCTCCCACTAGAGCCGTTCCCCCACCGCCGCAGGCTGAAATGACCAGGGCGATCAGGACAAGGATGTACAACATACTCTTCTTCATGTTTCTACCTCCATCTGATTTTCTTTTGGACTCGAATAAAAAATACCGCGCCATGACAGAGCCACTTATCAGGACGCGTTACCAACCATAATCAAAATTTGTCTTTCTGTTGAGAAAGGGGATATTCATTACACTTTGAATTTTACAATAAAATCGTGGATAGGAAAAGCAAAGGGAAGTTTTCTATTTTGTCTTTGGGTCTTAATTCTTTGCCGTTAAATATTGGGGTAAATGGCTACGCGCATACTTAGTGGAGGCGCCACTATAGTACAAAGGCTTTAACGCCCGGCTACTTTTCGATCACTTTGAAGATGTAATACATTCCGCAGAAAGTTTTTTTCCCAACCATCAAGTGAAAGAAAGACTGATAATCTCCTGCCTTTTTTGGAGCAATGAAGGTCGCGCGCAGTTTCACTTCGCCGCCCGATGGAATCGTGCCTGGAAAATCCTGTATCTTGGTTTCTTCGTTTCGAAAGCCGCTTTTCCAGACAAAGTCAAGATCGTTGTAGCCCCACGCCTTCGTCCCAGAGTTGAATACTGTAAATTCAATAACAAATTTCACCTGCGGGTTGACTACAAATCCACGTCCCGGATAAGTTCCAACAACAACGCAAGACCAGGGCTTGCCTGTGAATTTTCGCGGGTCTTCATCCTTGTTCTTCTTTTCAGACCCTTCTTCATCATCCCCGTTGCCACCGTCATTTGCTTGAGATGGCGTTTCCACTGTAATCAACGGCGTGAAGGTCGGGATTGGTGTGGAGGTGGGCAATCCCCACAGAAACGTGGGCGTAAAGGTTGGGGTAATGGACGGGGTGTGAGTTGGCTTTGGGGTACTGGTGCTGGTCGGCAGTTTCAATGCAGTCTGCGTTTGAGCCGCTCCAGCCGTTCGAGCGATGGC
>DAOTXI010000584.1:0-2061 GCA_034435475.1 Anaerolineales bacterium | reverse complement strand
TATGTGGATAACATCCTCGGCAAGGGCGTCTTTGCGGATATTACATTCTCAAGCGACCGCGTCACCCTCAATTGTTACCCGCGTGAATTCGAGATCACCATGAGAGCCATCCACCCCGATGTGACCCGCGCTGAAATGTTCTACCGCATGGTGGAGGCGCCGACCTACTTCCGCTATTCTGACTGGTTCCTGATCGGCAATATGAGCACCGACGGCAAGGGAACGTTCTTTATCACCTTCAAAGCCACCGACATCACCGCCGACTGGCGCGGTTTGGATGAAGCCGTGGTCGAGTTCCAGTTTGCAGGCATCAACAAGGGCGGCGGCGTGGTGGACCGCACCCAAAAGATCGAGAAACTGGTGAAGTATTACAAGAACTGTCCGCCTGCACCGTAACGGATATTACGCATCGAATCAAAAAACATCCGGCTTTTACCAAGCCGGATGTTTTCGTTACTTGAATATTACTGAACGGGCACGACCACAGGTTTTGCCGTCCGTTCGCGGACCCAGAGCCAAAGCGCGCCCAAGCCGAAGAACATGATGATGAACCCGAACAGCCAGCCGACAAGGGGAAGATTGACCAGCAAGCCGACGATCACTGCACCGAGCAGGATGGGCCAGACCTTATGATCTGCAAGTGTGGCATTGAACCGCCCAAGGATCCAGCGTCCGCCCAGCCAGGCGACCATGGTCTGCGAGCCCAAACCGGTGAAGAGTACAAAACCGACGATGAGGGCGAAGATCGCGAGGATGCCGACCCAGATGATGATACCGGTCACTTTACCGAGGGTCATCATACCGAAGATGACTCCGCCGATGATCATCACAACCACGATCAACAACAGGGCAAAGAAGAAGGCGGCGTAGGCAACGATGCCCCAACCAAAACTGGGAACCGGCTGTGACTGTAACTTATCCATCAAGCCTTTCATGAAGAGAGGCGCAAGCCATGCGAACAAAAGACCGAAGAGGGCAAGGGTCACAATGTCGCGGATCAAGCCGAAGGTCCAGTTTGAGGCGACCTCGGTCGGGGTGGGGGGCGTAGGGGTGGCAGATTCATCCACAACCGGTTCCTTGCGGGTCACTTTTCCATCCACTGCGCCCGCGGGGATTTCGATTTCCTTGGACTGGGTGTAAATGAAATCGCCGCCAATCTTCGCGCCGTCGGAAATCGTCAGCCCGGGTTGCACGTTCGGCAGCGGGATTTTTGTATCGGAAATGTAGGTCGCGGGCGATGGACTTCCTTGATTCGCTTCACCAACTTCCGCGGTCAGGTCGCGCCCGATTTCGCCTTCGATCTCCACCGCGCCACCGGCAACGTATGCATCGCGCCCAACCGAACCGGCGAACAATCCCTGTGCGCCCGCGAACAGGGCGTCATTTTCCACGACGCTGCCTTCTTTTGTTTCAAGGCTCGCGCCCGCGGCAAGCAGGTCGCCGCCGATCACGGCTTCATCGCCGAGTTGCAGCGCCGCGCCAGCGATGCGGGCGTCATCCGTCACAGTGCCCTCGATCACGACCGTATTGCCCGCGGCAATCAAGTCGCCTTCTACCGTCCCTTTGATGACGATGTAGTTGCCGAACACGACCAGGTCGCCTTGAACCGTCCCTTCGAGCGTGAACTCGTCTGCGGTCACATAGAGGTCGTCCTTTATGGTTTCATCGGCTTCGATCACGATCACATCGCCAGAGCGCCCGTCGAATCCCCGGGCAGAGGGGACAACGGCAAGAGATAGGAACGCAATCAATATAAAGACTGTCGAAATACGTTGAATGGTTTTCATGGTTACTCCTTGGAAAATGCTTCCGAGAAGGATATACGCCCCCGGCTTTGATCTGGTTGCAGGGATTCCCGCCTCTTTCTCCGCCCTTGCTTGATTCTCCCCAGTCGGCATTTTTCTTCCTCTTACCCCGCACTATTCCTACCAAGCCCGCTGAAGCGGACTCCCCGCCCTCACATCGTCTTCAAATTCGCAGGTTGACCGAAATACCACTTCATTAACTCGACGAACCAGTAGCAATATTTCTCCCTTTCCTCCGAAATTCCCTTGAGAATGG
>DAOTXI010000583.1:0-2047 GCA_034435475.1 Anaerolineales bacterium | reverse complement strand
ATCCGCCAAGTGGGTGGGACCGTTCCCCGCGCCGTTCTCATGTGAGATCGTGGAGACGAACGAGAGAGGCTTCGCCGAAAACATCCTGCTCGCCAACAAAGACCCCTACGGCGCGGGCTGGCTCGTCAGGGTGAGACCAACGAATCTCGAAGCGGAATCCAGTCACCTTGTCACGGGCGAAGCGGCGATGGAGAGATATAAGGAAAGAATCAAGGAGTTGAAGGTCAATTGTTTGAGGTGTATTGATTGATACACAACTGACCGCAGACCGCCGCCCACGGTCAGTTGTCTGCGGTCTTAATCAACGGATTTTGAAAGTAACAGAGGTAACCATGTCCAACAAAACAGACTCTTACGAAATTCCGTCCGACCGCGCCTATGACCGCGAACATCACATGTGGGCGCAATATGATTCCGCCAGTGGAAATGTCATCATTGGCATAGACACGCTCGGTCTCGCTTCGCTCGGCGACCTGGCGTATGTCACGCTGAACGAAGTTGGCAGGTCGGTGAAGCGCGGCGAATCGATGGGGACGCTCGAAGCCGCGAAGATGACAGGCGATTTGATCGCCCCCGTCAGCGGCGTGATCGTGGCGCGAAATGATGCAACGGTGAGCAACCCTGGCTTGGTCAACGCGTCGCCGTATGGCGCGGGCTGGATGGTCGTCATCAAGCCGAGCGATTGGGAAAACGAATCGCTGCAACTGGTCTCTGGCGATGGTCTGCCCGCATGGGTGGAGGCGGAGATCAAGCGGTATAAGAGTCAAGGATGGATTGATTAAAGACGACGGCGGACAACCGACCGCAGACTGCGATACATAATGCGGTCAACCGTCGGCGGTCAGCGGTCTTTCATTCGCTATCAAACTCATGAGATTAATCACCGACAATCACGTCTCTCCATCTTTCGGTCTTGCCGCCGATGAGACGCTCGCGCAACGCGTTGGGTTAAAACTTTCCGCGCCCACGCTGCGTTTGTACACCTATCGTTCCCATTGCGCGCTGGTTGGGCGTTTTCAAAATGTCGAAAATGAAATTCGCCTGGACTATTGCCGCGCAAATAATATTCCCGTCAATCGCCGTCCCACAGGCGGCGGCGCGATCATCATGGGCGCGGATCAACTCGGCGTGGCGCTCACCGTTCAAGGGCGCGGCGATGACTCATATAGCCAAGCCCGTGAACTCATGAGCCATTTCTCCGAAGGTCTCGTGCGCGGATTAAATCAACTCGGCGTTGAAGCAAGTTTTCGCCGCAAGAACGATATCGAAGTAAACGGCAAAAAACTTGTCGGCTTGGGCGTGTATCGCGCGCCGTCGGGCGGGTTGCTTTTTCACGCCAGCCTGCTGGTTGATCTCGACATCGCGCTCATGCTTCACGTGTTGAACACGCCCTTTGAAAAAATTTCGGATAAAGAGATTGACACCGTTGCGGGAAGAATTACCACCGTGAGGCGCGAGACCGAATCCAATCTTTCTGTGGATGAAGTGCGCCGCGTCATTGCCGACGGGTTTGCTGGGGCGTTCAACCTCAGCCTTGTCCACGCGGACGGTTTTACCCGCGACGAACTCGCCGACATTGCAAAGCTCGAAAACGAAAAATACCTCACAGACGACTGGGTCTATCAAACCACGTCCGTGCCAGACAGCAACGGCTCGGCAAAGATAAAAACCGAAGCGGGCTTGATAGACGTTCAAGTTACGATGGCGGGCGGCACGATCAAAGCGGCGTTCATCGGCGGCGATTTCTTTGCATCCGAAAACGCCGTTGCGGATTTGGAAGCATCCCTGCGCTGGCATTCGGGTCAGCAGGAAAAGGTTGCGGCGACAATTCGGAAAATGTTCGAGAGTAGAAAAAGCGAATTTAACGGAATCCAGCCTGAGGTCATGATTGAAGCGGTGATGAAGGCGGTGAGTCGCGCCCGCGCGGCGGAGAGTCAAATGCGGGCGGATCCGTATGGATGTTATGTCAATCCTGGAGGCGTGAATGCCTGAGTTGATCCAGATCTCCGAGCCGATGAATGTCACCACTGAGGGGCTTGCGATTCTG
>DAOTXI010000582.1:0-1660 GCA_034435475.1 Anaerolineales bacterium | reverse complement strand
TTTACCGGGGGCGCATCCAAAGAAGGACACTTAAATCCACTGGAGTAACCATGGAAAAACTTTTGAACGAACAAGTCACCGGGCAAATTCGAGAGGCGTTTGCCAAATTGAGCAACCCTGTGCAAATCCTCTTCTTTGGCGCGCAGGAAAACTGCGATTATTGCGCCGAGACCCTGCAACTGCTGACCGAAGTCAGCGATCTGGACGAACGCATCAACCTCTCAAAGCATGACCTGACAGCCGACGCCGCCCTGGCGGCAAAATTCCAGGTGGACAAAGCCCCCGCCATCGTCATCGCCGGAAAGGACGGGGATGAGACCCTCGACCTCGGCATTCAATTCTCCGGGATTCCCTCAGGGTACGAGTTCAGCACGCTGATCACCGACATCCTGCTCGCCTCAGAACGGAACTCAGGCTTGAGCGCTGACACCCGGGAGTTTCTCAAAACCTTGAAAGAGCCCCTGCATTTGCAGGTCTTCGTCACCCCCACCTGACCGTATTGCCCGCAAGCCGTGTTGCTTGCTCACAAAATGGCAATGGAAAACCCCGGCATGATCCGCGCCGAAGCCGTAGACGCGGCAGAATTCCCAGACCTGGCGAACCAGTTCCGGGTCCAGGGCGTGCCGCAGACCGTCATCAACGCAGGCAAGGGAACCGCAGTGGGAGCATATCCCGAAGCCCGCATGGTGGCTGAGATCAAGATCGCATTGAAGAACTGAGCGCATCATGGGCAGACAAAAACACCGCAAGGAAAGGCAGAAGAAACAGACTCTCTCCGCCCTGACCGGCGCGGGTTTGCTCATCCTCGGTCTGGCATCCTTTTTGTTTCTCGCGCAAAACCAGGGTGACGCCGCCGAGGCATCTGCAAATGAGCGCTCGGTCACTCCGATGGAAGTCAGTTTTCCCGCGCCGGAACTTTCGCTCGAAAACCTCGCAGGCGAGACTCAATCACTGGCTGATTTCAAAGGCGATGTCGTCCTCGTGAACAACTGGGCGACATGGTGCCCGCCCTGCAAGGCGGAAATGCCCTCGCTCAAAAAATATCACGACGAGCACACAGGCGAAGGCTTCACCGTCATTGCCGTGGAAGCGGGCGACAAATACGATGAAGTGCTTGCCTTTGCCCAAAGCCTCGACCTGACCTTCCCCGTCTGGCTCGACCCGCAAGGCGCGTCGCTGAGAGTCATCAACAACGGCAGCCTGCCAAACTCCTATGTGATTGACCGCGCCGGGATGGTACGACTGGCATGGACAGGCGAGATCAGCCTGACAATGCTGGAGAAATACGTGACGCCGTTGATCGAAGAGAAAAATTAACTCACCTTACACGGTCTTGCGTAGGGGCGACCCGTTTAGGTCTTACAAGCGATATCATCTTACAGCAAGGGTCGCCCTTACTGGCAGATTGGCGCTTTCGTCACAGGGCGACCCTTTTTTGGTATAAAGAAATTCTCATGAATATGAGCGGGTCGCCCCTACTGCGCAACATCCATTAATTAAACGAAAGACGCAGGTTTTGAGCCTGCGTCTTTTTTTTGACTTGAATCTCATATAAGAACACAGCGGCGCTGTGTCCCTACCGGTTATTTTGCCTTTTCTTCGACAACCTTTGGAAGTTTCGCCAGAGATTCTTTGATCTACCGTTGAGGCTGCCCTGCGC
>DAOTXI010000581.1:0-19059 GCA_034435475.1 Anaerolineales bacterium | reverse complement strand
TGCCCTGTTCGTTCAACTTTTTGATGGTCTCAAAGATCAAATCCACCAACACGGGAGCAAGTCCCATCGAAGGCTCGTCCAGCATCAGGATGCGCGGATTGAGCATCAGTCCGCGCCCGATGGCGAGCATTTGCTGTTCGCCGCCGGAAAGAGTCCCGCCGTATTGAAGGACACGCTCCTTGAGGCGCGGGAACATCTCAAAGACCTGTTCGAGCCGGTCTTTGATCGCCTTTTGATCGTTGACGGTGAAGGCTCCCATTTCAAGGTTTTCTTGCACGGTCAACTTGGGAAAGATTCCGCGCCCTTCGGGGACATGCCCAATACCCATCTTTACAACATTGTGCGGTTCAGTATGAGTGATGTCCTTGCCGTCCAATAGGACCTTGCCTTCACGGGCATGGATGATACCGGAGATGGTACGCAGGGAGGTGCTTTTCCCGGCGCCGTTCGAGCCGATCAGGGTGACGATTTCGCCTTCATTGACATGCAGGGAGATGCCCTTCAGAGCATGGATGTGTCCGTAATAGGAATGGACATTGGTGAGTTCGAGTAGTTTTCCCATGACGGCTCTCCTATGCTTTCTGCTCGTGCGCCACAGCAGCGCCACGTCCGAGATAGGCTTCGATCACGCGCTGGTTCGAGCGAATCTCAGCCGGTGAGCCTTCGGCGATCTTCTCGCCATAGTCCATCACGCTGATGTATTCTGAAATGCCCATGACCACGCGCATGTCGTGTTCAATCATCAGGATCGTAATTCCCTTTTCATCGCGGATGCGGCGGAAGAGTTTAATGGCGTCTTCAGACTCGTTCGGGTTCATACCTGCTGTCGGTTCATCCAACAATAACAGGGTGGGGCTGGCGGCAAGGGCGCGGGCGATCTCGATGCGGCGTTGCCCGCCGTAAGGCAGGTTGCGCGCTAGTTCGTTGCCGACATTCTTCAAGCCTACGTATTCCATCAATTCCCTGGCGCGCTGCTCGGCTTCCTTTTCCTCTTCGTTGAATTTCTTTGTTCGGAGAAGGGTGTCTATTCCGCCCTGTTTCAAGCGGATGTGCATACCCACCAGGATGTTCTCGATCACGGTCATGCTTCCAAAGAGGCGGATGTTTTGAAAGGTGCGGGCGATACCAGTAGCGGCAACCTGGTCCGGGCGCAGACCGATCAGTGAATGACCTTTGAAGGCAATTTGTCCTTCTTCCGGTTTGTAGATGCCGGTCAGGGTGTTGAAGAAGGTAGTCTTCCCGGCTCCGTTCGGCCCGATGATACTTACGATGCGCCCTTCGTCCACAGAGAAGGTCATTTTATTGACAGCCACCAGTCCGCCGAAGCGTTTTACGACATTGGTAGTACTTAATAGTGTCATGATGATAACCGCCTATTCTTTCTCTTCGACGAGTTCACGCTTGCGCCGTTCCGCAGGGATCAAACCGGATGGGCGGAAGATCATCATCAGGATCAGGATGAGACCAAACACCAATTTCTGATATTTTGCGGGGTCCAACTGGTTGGAAAGGTCCTTCCAGGCAAAATTAATGATCGGGATGACGGCATCGCTCTGACGAAGTTCACTAAGATAAAGCGAGAAGTTTTGCAGGATTTGAATGTTGAGCAAAACGACTGCTGCTGCGCCGAAGATAACGCCGGGGATGCTTCCCAACCCGCCGAGGATGACCATCGTCAACACACCGATGGATTGAAGGAAGGAAAAGGTCTCCGGGCTGACGAAGGTGCGGTTCGCGGCGTAGAGCGCTCCCATGGCTCCGGCGAAAGAGGCTCCGGCGGCGAAGGCGGCAAGTTTCATCTTAACCAAGGGAATGCCCATGGCGATGGCGGCAGTCTCATCTTCGCGAATCGCCGTCCATGCGCGCCCGATGCGGGAATCTTCGAGGCGGGTGGCAACCAGGATTGCAATCCCAATGATAACCAAAGCCAGGAAGTAGAAGAAGACATTATAGAACTCGGCATCGGTCGGTGGGTGACCTACAACCGGTTCAAGGATATTTCGAAAGAAATTCGGGATCGGTTCCGGGGGAAGGGGTGGGCGTTGAATGGGGGTGATGCCCTGCGGACCGTTCGTCAGATTGATCGGTTTGTCCAGATTAAGAGCCAGCACGCGGATGACTTCGCCAAAACCGAGTGTGACGATAGCAAGATAATCGCCCTTCAAACGCAAGACGGGTAAACCAAGCAGAATGCCTGTAACCGCTGCAAGCCCCACGCCGAGGAAGAGAAAAAGCCAGAACCAGCGCGGGTCAAGGGCAAAGGGTGCATCGGCGGGCGCGGCGCCTGGAATGGAATACAGAAGGGAGAGTTGTTTCGAGCCGAAGATCGCCCAGGCGTACGCGCCGACGGCATAGAATGCGACGTAACCAAGGTCGAGCAACCCTGCCATGCCGATGACGATGTTCAGGCCCAGGGCAAGGGCGGCAAAGACTGCCATCTGGAAGATAACTTCGAGGTAGAAAATATTGCGGATGCCAAGAACAGGCAGGATGATGACGATCAACAACAGCCCGATGAAGACTTTTACTTTCAAGTTCATCTTCATGAAATAAAGAATGACAGGGGTGACCATCAAAATCAGGAAGGCGCCGAGCGACCTGGGGCTTTGATACACGCCCAAAGTGCCGCTCAATAAAAATGCCAGGGCAATAAGCACGGGCCAAAAGCCGGTGTTGGCTTTCTTGTAAAGATTGTTGAAGAATGTGTTCATGGGGATACCCTTTCTACGCCTTCTGGCCGACAGTCTGCCCCAAAAGCCCGGAGGGGCGGAAGATCAACACCATGATGAGGATGGCAAATGCGAAGATATCCTTGTACTCGGCGCCGAATGCGCCGTTTGTGAAAATGCCAAGATAAGAAGCGGCAAAGGATTCAAGCAGCCCCAGAACCAGCCCGCCGAGCAGAGCACCAGTTAGGTTGCCAATACCGCCCAGAACCGCGGAGGTAAATGCCTTTAAGCCGGGGAAAAAGCCTGAAAATGGATCGAGCTTTGTGGCTTTCAATGCGAACAATACACCTGCCGCGCCTCCTAGCGTGCCGCCGACGAGAAAGGTGATCGAAATGATCTGGTTGACGTTGATCCCCATCAAACTGGCGGATGGGCGATCCTGCGCCACGGCGCGGATGGCTTTTCCGACCTTGGTGCCATTGACGAGATAGTTGAGCCCTACCAGCATGAGAACGGCAATCCCAATCATGATCGCAGATTTGATCTGGATGCGTAGCGGGTCTTCCATGCCGGGCATGGCTATTTTCCAGAACTCGTCAAAAGTGCCAAACTTGGGCAGAATGACATTGAATTCACCCGTTGTCAGGCTGAGGATGAGGCGTACGGCATCCTGCAGGAAAAAGGACATGCCAATTGCGGAGATGAGGGGAACGAGTTTCGGAGCGCCGCGCAGAGGTTTGTAGGCAAGCCGCTCCACAACCACAGCCAGTGAGCCGGAAACGACCATTGCCAATACGATCGCAAGCGCGATTACCAGGTATTCATTCATCGTTGCCAGCACGCCGAGGTGTTCGAAGTATGCCATCAACTGAATGCCGACGATGCCGCCGACCATGAATATTTCGCTGTGCGAGAAATTGATGAATTCCAAAACACCATATACCATGGTGTAACCCAGGGCAATGGTGGCATAGACAAAGCCGATTGTGACGCCGTTGATGACGACCTGCGGGAGGATTACCATTGTCCTTTCAACCAGGTCAAAGTCGGTCACATTGAACTTGAAAATAAATGCAAGCAGAATAGTAATCAGCGAGAGGACTACGCTTGCTCCAAGGGCGAATACGACGATCTGCCCGACGGGAAACAGGAGAAACTTATAAACGGGATTTTCAGCAATACTCTTCATTATCTTCAATCCTGTCTTATGAAAATGAGCCTCTCTCCCCGAAGGGAGAGAGGCTAACTTGCTCAAGAAAAACTTATTGGCCGGGAGAGGCGACTTCGAGAATCTCGACGATCTCGTTGGTGTTCCAGGTATCCTTGGTTGCGCCGTTCACTTTGAGGATGAAGTATTGCGCGGTCGGGAGGTCGCCAATGCTATCGAAAGCGATGGCGCCAGTCAGACCTTCAATGCTGACCTGGCGGATGGCTTCCGCAACCTGTAGGCGGCTGGGGGTGCCACCGGCAGCTTCAGCCGCAGCCTTGATCGCGGTCAGACAGACATTCATCGAGTCGTACGCCTGGGCGGCGAAGGGTTCCGGAGCGGCTCCGAACTTGGCCTCGTAATCAGCGGCGAACTGGGCAGCGGCGGGGTAGGCGCTCGCGGGACCCGCAACGGTGGTGTAGTACATACCGCCGCCGGAAGTCAACGCATCACCGGCGATGTCGGCGAGGTCAGAGGCATCCATGCCGTCGGTGCCAAGGAAGGTACCTTCGTAACCGGCGTCGCGAGCCTGCTTGAAGAACACGCCAGCCTGGTTATAGATACCGGCAAAGAACACAACATCGGGCTGAGCCGCAACGAGCGGGGTCACGATCGCGTCGAAGTTGGCAGTCTCTTCGGTGCCTTCGAAGGCAACGATTTCCATGCCATCTTCTTCAGCGGCGCCACGGAAGAACTCGGCAACGCCCTGACCGTAAGCGGTCTTGTCGTGGATGATATAGACGGACTTGGCGCCGAGGGTGGTGAAAGCAAATTCTTCGGCGGCAGGAGCCTGGACATCATCGCGACCCACAACACGGTTAACTTCGAGGTAACCACGGGTGGTCACAACGGGGTTGGTGTTGGCGGGGGAGACGAAGGCGAGGTTGGCGGTGTGATATTCCTCAGAAGAGGGGATCATGACGCCGGAGTTGAGGTGACCAACACCGCACAGGATCTCGGAATCGGCAACGATGTTCTTGGCGTTCGCAACGCCGACATCCGGGGTCGCCTGGTCATCGTACGGGGCGAGCTGGACATCGTAGCCCATCGCGGCGAGATCGCCGCCGAGCTGTTCGAGAGCCAGTTCAGCGCCCTGCTTGATGGCAACGCCGAGCAGAGACTGGCCGCCGGAAAGCGGGGACTGGGTCGCGATCTTGATGGTGCCCATCGAAGCGGCAGCCTCTTCAGTCGCAGGGGCGGCTTCTTCAGTCGCGGGAGCGGCTTCTTCAGTCATCGCTTCTTCAGTCATCGCTTCTTCGGTCTCGGGGGCTTCAGCGCCGCCGCACGCGGCGAGCATCATGCTGGCAACGACCAGCAGGGAAAGTAAAGCGAGTAAACGCTTGTTCATTATCTTACTCCTCCAAAACATAAACAAAATTTGATTCCCGCAAAGGCGGGTGGCAACGAACAGGCAGACCAGGCGCAGGTGGGTCGGCGTCACCTCCTTTCAAGGATGGATATACTAAAGAAAGCCTAAAAACCCTGTGCTGGATTTTTTCGGCTTGCTCGTGGAACCCTGAAGTGTGCCGGGTTTAAGATGACCAATAATACGGCGGATTCGTCCTTCGGTCAAGCATGATTGTCCATACTTTTTCAGATATTAAGAGAGTGTTTATCGGGAATTACTTTTCCGCCGGTTTATAAAGAAGCTGTTCCCGGATGCGCAAATCTGTGTTGCGAATCTTCATCGCCAGGTCTGCCGCAAGGTTATACATCATGCGGTAGCCAAGTTGGGGATAGGTCTCGCACAGCATGATGATTTTGTCGCGCGGGATGACCAAAAGCCGCGTATCTTTCTGCGCAGCGCGGGCGGTTGCAGAACGCAAGCCTTCATCTACCAAAGCCACTTCGCCGAACGATTGCCCCCTTCGCAAACGGGCGACCACTGTATCAGACTTTGTAAGCGATCCCGTCGAGCCGCGGTTGATCAAAATATCCACCTCGCCCTGCACGATGACATACAACTCCTTCGAACTGCTGTTTTCCTGAAAGATGACCTGGTTCATTTCGAAGGCGGCTTCATGGCACAAGTTCGCCACCAGTTCCAGTTGAGTGGGCGTGAACTGATAGAAGATATCGCTTTGCTTCAAGAAGTTGACAAGATTGCTCATACCTGTATGCCTTTCCGGAGTTTAACATAATCAAGGATGAATCGCAACGCTTCGATCTACGGGTAGGTTTGGTTCAACCAGTCGAGCGGATCCACCTGGATGCCATTTACCCATAATTCCCAATGCAAATGCGCTCCGGTGACGCGTCCCGTTCCGCCCACCAAGCCGATCACATCGCCCTTGCTGACAGATTGCCCGACCTGCACCTGAATCTCGGACTGATGCCAGAACCCGCTGTATACGCCCCAGCCGTGATCGATGACTGTTGCATTGCCGCGCACCGTCCACGGACCGGCGAAGACCACCACACCCGCGGCAGGAGCCGTGATCGGAAGACCATCGCCGCCGCCGAAATCCAAGCCGGTGTGAAAGCCTTGAACCGATAAGTTTGTCCCCTGCCCGATGTATGTGCGGCGGCTGCCATACCGCGAAGTGAAATAAGTGGACTCAGCATAAGCAATGGCTGGCGAAATAAAATCGCCAACCCACAACCTTGTTGGAGTGGCTGGAGTTGTAATGGACATTAATTGTTGAAGTTCAGGTTCCGTGGATGCCGGGTCAATCGTGGCAGGGTCCACATAAAGAAGCGGGTCTTCGGGATAATTGCCCGAAACGACCAAAATCAACTGCTCGTAAGACTGCCTGCTTCCATCCGGCATGGTGGCATCCAGACGCAAAGGATAGACGCCCGGCTCGAGCAGGGCATGAACTCCCTGCATGGCAATTTGAACGCCGCCCTGGCTTGGAAAAAAGTTTAGAGGATGATCCACCAGCACGCCACCCAAAGTAACCCCGGGTTGAGCGGCAACTTCGATAACTCCTGTCCCGCCCTGTTTCAGGGGCAGTTCGCGGATTTCCGCGCTGATAAAAGCCGAAGGAAGTCCGCTGGCGTTGTTTCCAGAATCTTCGCCGGGAAGGTAAAGTGTGTCGCCGGGCATTCCTGTCCACGACCCCGTCATGTGATTGATGCCAGTTAACGTCCACACGTCTGTGTTGTTTTTTACCGCCAACTCCAAAAGCGACTCTCCCGCAGCGGGGGAGACGCGTTTGGCATATTGCGTTTGCTCCTGAATCGGCACGATCATATTCGCCCCAACATAAAATTCGCTTGGACTGACGACATGGTTAAGGCGGCGGAATAACTCATCCGCGACCTGGGTCTGGCGTATCAGACTGCGATACGAATCTCCAAAATTGATAAATCTCGTGTCGAGGATTCCGGTAATGCCGGGCAGTCCGGGGATGATCAATTGTTGACCCGCCGCAAGCGTATTTGGGTCGGTGATTCCATTCACAGCCAGCAGTTCATCGAAGCTGACGCTGAACCGTGCCGCAATCGAATACAGGCTGTCTCCCGGCTGGACGATATAAATGGGACCGCCTGATTCCTGGGCAAGGATGGAACGAAAAGGAAAGAAGAAAGAGGAAAGAAGAAAGAGGATGGGAAGGATGCGATGTGGTTTAAACATTTTTGAATTCGACTTTGTCCCCGATTTCATAGTCTGTCCAACGGCTGGGATGAACTTCAAGCGTAAATCTTGCATCCGCTTTGGGGAAGTAGGCGGGTCTCCATGATTTGGCAATGACCTTGTCCACCACGGTCATGTCGGAATTGATCCAGAACACGGCAAGGTCGAATGGGACGAAGAACATGTGGATGGATGTATCGAGGCGCGAATCACGCTTTTCGACGAGGAGCAAGCCCTCGTCCGGGTCGAGGCGCGGGCGAAACATCAATCCGCGTAAACGGCAGGCGAAGGAGTCGCAATATCCCACACGGGCGGGCTTCTCCAGAATCCTGCTGAGATTGGCAATTGTTATGGGGCGGGGCATGGTTCGTTATAAGGTGGCGGACTGCCGCCGGGAGTCACTTTTGACTGAACACCCTCTCGACGCTTTCCAACAATTCCTGCGGGCTGAACGGCTTGGCAATGTAATCGTCCACTTTGGCAATGTGCAGACCGAGGACCTTATCTATATTTTGGGCTTTTGCCGTGACCACGATCACCGGGATGTTCTTCAGCGCCGGGTCGGCTTTCATTTGTTGATATACTTCCCAGCCATCCATGTCTGGCATCATCAGGTCGAGCAGGACGAGGTCGGGACGAAGTTCGCGGATGAGCCGGATGCCTTCCACGCCTCCTGCCGCGCCCCGTACGTTGAAGCCCTTCCTTGCCAGAATCAATCGGATCAGGTCAATCATCTCCGCTTCATCTTCCACGCATAGGATGGTTTTTGCAATTGTTTCGTCCATATTTTTCTGCCTTGAAAACTAGTTTACCATAAAGAGAGGGTGCGACTTTCATGAGATTTATCACCTGGAATGTAAATGGTGTTCGCGCCGCGCTTGGAAGGAATGCGCTCGAATGGGCGTTCGCGCAAAAGCCCGATGCAGTTTGTTTGAAGGTGAGTGAATACTCGCCTTTGGCAAATAGCCCCGCCAAACCCGGCGTTTGAGGGGTTTTGCAAGCCAATTCGGGGTAAATTCCTGCCATGTTAGAGAATCGTAATAATAGAACGCCCGGTCGCCGCGTCAGGGTAGTGACTTGGTATAATCTGCCAGTCAGTAAATTTTGGAGGATTCTGTGAATTCCCGAGGTCAGTCCTTTTTTGTGTACTTTCTCCTGCTCGTAGCCATCGGCGCGATGGTCTTCATCGGGATGCGTGATACGACAACTGCCGTCGAGCCGCTTACCATCAGCGAAGTGGCTCGCATGATCCAGACGGGTCAGGTTGCGCGCATCATCATCGAGAACGATGACACCATCCGAATTATCAAACCCAACGGCTCGGAGGAAACCGCGCTCGAATCCCGCAAGGAGTCGGATACGACCCTGATCGAGCAATTACGCGATTACGGCGTCACCCCCGAACAACTTGCCGAAGTGAACATCGAAGTCAGCGCGCCTTCGGTCTGGGGCGGGGTGTTGAGCGGCGCCTTGTATCTGTTACCGGTGATCTTTATGGGCGGTTTGTTGTGGTTCATCTTCCGTCAGGCGCAGGGCAGCAACAACGCCGCCATGTCGTTTGGCAAGAGCCGCGCGCGCATGTTTAGCGGCGAGCACCCTACCGTCACCTTTGCAGATGTGGCAGGCGCCGACGAAGCCAAACAGGAACTGGCGGAGATCGTCGAGTTCCTGAAAGAGCCGCAGAAGTTTATTCAACTCGGCGCGCGTATTCCGAAAGGTGTTTTATTGGTAGGTCCTCCCGGAACCGGCAAGACTTTGTTATCCAAGGCGGTTTCCGGTGAAGCAGGCGTGCCCTTCTTCTCCATCTCCGGCTCCGAGTTCGTCGAAATGTTTGTGGGCGTGGGTGCCAGCCGCGTGCGCGATTTGTTCGACCAAGCCAAGCGTCATTCGCCCTGCATTATCTTCGTGGATGAAATCGATGCGGTCGGTCGCCAGCGTGGAGCGGGTCTCGGCGGTTCGCACGATGAACGCGAACAGACCCTCAACCAGATGCTCGTCGAAATGGACGGCTTCGATACCGATACCAACATCATCATCATCGCCGCCACCAATCGTCCCGACATTCTTGACCCGGCTCTGCTCCGCCCCGGTCGTTTTGACCGTCGCGTGACTCTTGACCGCCCCGATGTAAAGGGACGCGAAGCGATTTTGAAAGTTCATGTCAAAGGCAAGCCGTTGGAACCGCAAGCCGACCTCGCCTCTGTGGCGCGTGGCACGCCCGGTTTCGCTGGCGCCGATCTTGAAAACCTTGTCAACGAAGCGGCGATTCTATCCGCCCGCCGCAACAAGAAATCCATCGGTCAGCCCGAATTGGAAGAAGCAATTGAACGCGTGGTGATGGGACCGGAACGCAAGAGCCGCCTCATCTCGGATGAAGAGAAGCGCATCATTGCCTACCATGAGGCTGGTCATGCGATAGTAGCCAATGCCTTCGCCGAAGCGGACCCCGTCCAAAAAGTGACCATCGTTGGGCGCGGACAGGCTGGCGGCGTGACATGGTTCCGCCCCGATGAAGACCGCATGTTGATGTCTCGCAAAAAGATGCTTGCCACGCTGGCGTATGCCCTGGGCGGACGCGCCGCTGAAGAACTTGTCTTCGACGACATCACCTCCGGCGCATCCGGTGACATCGAACAGGTGACTCGCATGGCGCGCGCCATGGTCACAAGACTTGGCATGAGCGCTGAAATGGGCACCCTTGCCTACGGACAAAAAGAAGAGTTGATCTTCCTCGGGCGCGAAATCTCCGAACAGCGTGATTACTCGGAAGCCGTTGCCGAGCAGATCGACCGCGAAGTTCGCAAGTTAGTGGAAGATGCCTATAAACAGGCAAAAGTGACCGTGAAGAAATATCGCAAGCAGTTGGATGCGGTTGCCAAGAAACTCCTTGAAGTTGAATCGATCACCCGCGAAGAGTTCGAGGCGATTTTCCCACCGCCGTTTGGCAAGAAGAGCGGAACTCCGCAATTGGCGTAATGCAAGTAAACAAGAAGAGCCTTTGATGAAGATCAGAGGCTCTTTTGATTCAGCAATTCTTCATCTTTGTCTGATAGGATTTCAGGCATGAAGAAGAAATATGTTTGGGGAACATTACTTTTATCACTTGGGCTTCTTGGGGTTTATGGGTTGATTACGATAGGTCGTCCTGCTCCGATTCCTTTAAAGCGCCAGTTATATGAAGGGGTGACGTATCGGCGCATCATCCATTATCTGCCTCATGCCATGATTGCGCATGTTGTTGTCATTGACAGAAAACAGGGAGAATTTCGCTTCTTGGTCACCCCTCCAGACAGCATCGAAGGAGGCGCGGTCAAAGCACGGACGACCTCGGAATTTTTGGAGGAATTCGGCGTTCAAATCGCCATCAACGGAGATGGGTTTTCTCCGTGGTGGTCGCGCTCGCCTGCGGATTATTACCCCCACAGCGGCGATCCGGTCACACCGTTTGGATTCACTGCGTCTGATGGGAAAATTTACGCCGACGGTTTGCAAGACGAAGAACCGGAGCCGACGATGTACGTCAGCCGCCGTAACGAATTGACATTCAATCTGCCGCCCAATAAGATATTTCACGCCCTCTCCGGCGACCGGATGTTGATGCAAGGCGGCGAGATCGTGGACGGGCTGGATGATACCATTCTGCATCCGCGCACAGCGGTTGGGGTGAACCGCAACGGGCGCTATGTGATTCTTGTCGTGGTGGACGGGCGTCAGCCTTTTTACAGCAGCGGCGCGACCTATCAAGACCTCGCTGAACTGATGAAAGATTTCGACGCGCATTTCGCCATGGCATTGGATGGCGGCGGTTCCTCCGTCCTTGTCGTCGAAGATTCGTTTGGAAATGCAGAGATACTGAACTCTCCCATTGATAATTACATTCCCGGGCGGGAACGTCCTGTGGCGAATCACTTTGGCGTTTATATCGAACGCTAGAACTCGATCTCCCCGATCTGCTCGAAGTTGATATCGAACAACTCCTCGGCTTCGGTTTCCAATTCCGCATCGAGTGCATCCCCCGCGCGGACTCCGCGGTTGCAGTACGATCTATAAGGGCAATAAATGCATCGGTTGGAGTCTTCAGTTTTCGGGAAGGAAGAGGCGTTGTTTATTTCCTCTGAAAAGCGGGTGATGGCATCCCAATCCCGTTTGAATTGATCCGTTGAGTAGAAGAATCGCGCCGGGTCGTTTGGAAAATTTGAGAACCAGTAGACCATCTCGATCTGTTCCGGTGAAATTGGGTTGCCGTTGTTGAGAAATGCTCCCGCCTGCGCCAATAATGCGCGATAGACACGAGTCTGCAAACGGATGGAGAGAAACTCGTTCCTGGGGCGTTTGCGATAGGTCTTCCAGTCATAGATATAAAATTTGTTCCCGTCATTGGCGATCAGGTCGTACTTTGCGATGAGGCGAAAGGAGTCCAACGGCGCAGATAATGTCACTTCTGTTCTGAGACCTGACAGGTCTTTACCCGCAGGGCGCTTCGCGAGACCTGTCAGGTCTTTGTTGGATATAAAATTATCCCACCATCGTCCAAGGTTTTCGGTGTTGGCTGTTTTGGCAACCCGCTCTGCCGGAATGCCGATAAAAAATTGCTGCACAAGCCGGTGGAATTGTTCACCCTCGCGCTGGTGTTTTTCGTTCTCGAGCGCAGGTTCGGTTTCGATGGCCGGATAAGCAAGATGCTGTAAGTAGCGCAATTCAAACCGGCGCGGGCAGTCGTTATAGTCCTGCAGGGAGGATTGGCTGAGCGTGGTCAGTTTTGGGGGCATGTCTTATTTTGCCACAGAATTTTCCGGCTATGCTATACTTTCGCAAAAATACGGGAATGGACCGGGACAAAAAGCCCAGCCATGCCTTGAATCTCTGGAGTTTTATGGGACAGGAAACGCAAGTAGCCGTTTTCATTGATTACGACAACATCGAAATCAGCGTTGAAGAAGCCTTTGGCAGGGGCACAGATGTGGATTGGAACCGCATTTTCAACTATGCCTCGCAGATCGGGCGGGTGGTGATGCGCCGCGCCTATGCCGATTGGGCGGAAGCCGCCTCGAAACAGCGTCAATTACTGGGCATGGGCGTCGAGTTGATCCACGTCAACAGCAAGCGCGGCAAGAACGCGGCAGATATTCGCATCGTGCTCGACGCGATGGAACTCTTCTATAACGGGCGCGATTCGTTCACGCACGTCCTGCTCGTTTCAGGCGACGGCGATTTCACCGAGCTGGTCCATCGTTTGCGCGCCAATGGCAAGACTGTCATCGGTTTGGGCATCAGCGGCACCACGGCGGACTATCTCGTCAGCGCCTGCGACAAGTTCGTTTATTACGACAAGTGGCAGGGTGTGAACAAATTCAAGAAAGAAATGCTGTCCAACAGCGGGCAAAAGCAGCAGCCTGCCAGACAGAACAACCCGCCCGCGCCAAAACAGGAAAAACCTCAATTGCAAGAGAAGCCCCAGGAGAAAGGGCAGTCACAGGAAAAATCCGCGCCCAAGGCGGCTGCTCCAATCTCGCCTGAAAAACGCCTGGAGCGTTATCTCAACATCCTTTCGGCGCATAAGATTCGCATGACGCCCAGCGCACATCGTCCGTTGGTGATTTACAAGATATACGATATCGTAAAAGAGAATCCGGGTATTTCCTTCAATCAACTAAAGGAACAGGCGCAGGCTGTCTTTGCCAATACAAAGGTCGAGCCGCAGTTGGCCCTCGATACAACGCACCAACTTTTCCATACCTTCTGTTTCGAGTTCGATCAGGGCAATGAACGCATCATGGATCGCAAAATGTTGATCCCCGAAGACACCAAATCTCCCGCCGACCTGCTCAACAAATGCGACCAGAAATTGCTGCACATGATTGCAGGCGACCTTGGCGCCTCCGAAACGTTCGATAAGGAAATCGCCGCCAGAATTTTATATGGCGGCGTGCCCAACCCCAAAGCGCTCGATCATATTCAAGAATTGCTCGAAAAAGAAACTCAGGTATAATCACGCAATGCTTTACATTCTCAGCGTAGGCAAACCTCTTTTTGCAATGGCGATCAACGGCTTTGATTATGCCGTTCCTTGTCGTATTGCGCCTGTATGCTGAAAGGTCACGTCGCTTTCACACGCCGCAGGCAACTGCGGCGTTTTTGTTTAAGTACTCCAAACTAAGTTTGTAGTACGGGATAAAACCATGATCCAAATTCAACTTTCCAACATCACCCTCGTCCTCGGCGCCAAACGCATCTTTGAGAATCTCAACTGGGAAATTCAATACGGGCAGCGCATTGGTCTCATCGGCGCGAATGGCGCGGGCAAGTCTTCGCTGTTCAAACTCATCGAAGGCGAACATGCTCCCGAATTGGGTGGAAGTATCACCCGCGCCCGGCTCATCACAACGGGATACCTGCCTCAACACCCCGAGCTTGACCCTACACTGACGGCGCTCGATGCTGCACTCATGGGTAATCCGCGCGCGGCGCAGGTTCACGCCGAACTTGAACGGGTTGAATCCAGTTTGGGTGATCCAGAAGTCTATGGTGATGAAAAGAAATTACAACGCGCGTTGGAGAAACAGCATCAACTCATCGAAGAGTATCACGCTCTAGGCGGCGACTCATACCCGGAGCGGGTTAAGGGAATCCTGCTCGGGCTGGGACTCGCTCAAAGCGAATTGACCAAGCCTCTCTCCGTGTTGAGCGGCGGGCAGAAGAAACTGGTCGGTTTGGCGCGGCTGCTTTTGCTTAATCCAGATATCTTGCTGCTGGACGAGCCGGATAATCATCTTGATTTGCCCGGCAAAATGTATCTCGAAAAGCTCATCCGCGAATACGATGGGACGGTGGTCATCATCTCGCATGACCGCTACTTGCTCGATGCGGCTGTGTCTCACATCGCCGAACTGGAAGACGGCAGGATGACCGTCTTTGAAGGCGACTACACCTCGTACATGGCGGATAAAGAAATGCGTCTTGCGCGGCAGGAGGAAATGTTCCGCGCCCAACAAGTGACCATCAAGCGCCTCGAAGCGGCGATCAAACGTTTGGCGATCTGGGGTAAGGTCTATGATAACGAAGACCTGTCGCGGAAATCGAAGTCGATGCAGAAGCGTTTGGATAAGATGGAGAAGGTTGATAAACCCGTCACCGACCGCAGGCGTATGGAATTGCAGTTGAACGGCTGGCGCGGTTCGAATAAGGTGTTGGAGTTGGCGGGTATTTCAAAGTCATTTGGCGAAAAGTGCGTGTTTGCAAATGTCAACGAGACGATCTGGCACGGGGAGCGCGTTGGGCTGATCGGCGCGAATGGCGCGGGGAAGTCTGTCCTGCTGCGCATGATCCTCGGCAAAGAAACGCCAGATTCTGGCGAGATCAAGATTGGTCCGAGTGTTTCGATTGGGCATTATGCGCAGGAACATGAGACGCTGGATTTCAACCAAACCGTGTTGGATGCCGTCCGTTATGCCGGTGAGATGAGCGAATCACGAGCCACGGCATTTTTATTGCGGTATCTGTTCACGTACAAACAAGTCTCACAGAAAATCGGGGAACTCTCCGGTGGGGAACGCAGTCGCTTGCAATTGGCATTGGTCGTTCTCTCCGGCGCAAACTTTTTACTATTGGATGAACCCACCAATAACCTCGATATTGCCTCCGCCGAAGTCCTGGAGCAAGCTCTCGAAGATTTCGAAGGGACGGTCTTGGTCATCTCGCATGACCGTTATTTTCTTGACCAAACCATACAGCGTTTACTGGCAATCGAAGATGGTCAACTTGTTGACTATGGCGGCGGGTATAGTGATTATTTGGCGGCAAAGAGCGCCCAAAATTACACGACAATGTAGTACCGACTTTAGTCGCACTTTGGCAATTGAATCTGTCGCTACTTATTAACTTTTCAAGGAAACCAGCTTCTGGCGCAAAACTCAGAAACATCTTGGAAAAATGCTTTGTGTCAAGTATTTGCGCCAGAGGAAATTTTTAAATTTCGCACCTTAACGAACGAATAGTTCTATGGCATTACTGCCGGGTTTGTGTTTGCAGTTCTTTAGGAAATCTCGGGGATGGCGCGTTTTAGTTTTTCCTGTAACTTATCGCCTTTGTATTCGAGGTCTCTGAGAGTTTTAATCCATTCCTTGGTGAAGCCGTCCCGCCAGAAAATACTTGGACGATTTAGCTTTGTAAAGGCTGGAATCATTGTATTGCGCTATGAGGTAAAACCGCATGGACTCCACGGACGCCGTTTACAATTTGGGTAATATGAAAATTTACAACAACGCTTGCTAGCGCTAATGCATCGGTCCGGTCTAATTTGTGTAATTGGACGAGCAAGTCCAGCATTGCATCTGCGGCAAGGAGTACAGCTTCACCCAGATTTTCATGAAAACCAAACGTGATCCAACTGTTGGGTGTTTCGGCGATTGGGCTGGAAATGGTCATGTTGTCTTTCAAAGTTAGCCGAATCAACCCGTCTTTTATAGGACACTCAATGGCTTGAGAGCATATTTCTCCATCCCCTTGTGCTGCATGTCCGTCACCGAAGAAAAATAACCCATCGTCTACAGGAATGGGTAAAAACAATTTGCTTCCAACAGTTAGTTCTTTACAGTCAATGTTACCGCCCCATGGACGTGGGGGCCAAGTTGAATGGAGTCCGGGTACATCAGGCGGCATTCCCATGATGCCCAGAAAAGGCGCAATTTTTATTTGATGCCCCAATTGATTATGAGCAGTGGATCTTTCAGCATCGATCTGCCAGTTCATCAAATGTTCTGTCTTAGAGACGTTCAGACGTTTGTTAACATCGTTATACCAGCCGCCAGAATAAGTCCACCCCCATGAATCAGGAATTAGTTTTTCTATATGGACCTCCAACACCATTCCGGTTTTCGCACCGCGAATTGCAATCGGTCCACATAAGGCATGACCTTTGTCTCGTTCTTTGTCACGGAACTCAAATTTCTTGCGAGATATACCTGCCTGAACAGGCGGCTCTAACCCCCAGCCCGCATCGAGTGTTTGAAATTGAATAGCATCGCCTGATTCAATGAAAAGAGCAGGAGGGAATTCACGCGAAAAAGCTCCATACAAAGTGTTTGGTGCTGGTTTTATTTTGTGTATCATAACAAACAACTTTTATTCAGAACGGGCTAACGGCTTGCGGCTTGCCCTGTGGGTATACCCCTTCGGGGCACAAGCTCTGCGCTGGGGCGGGGACGGCGAAGCCGTCCAGCCAGAAAAATGACAAGGCGTAGAAAAAGGCTTGCAATCGCGCCAGAATCCCCAGCGTCGGGTGCCTGCTTTGTTGGGCGCGTTTGCTAACGAACACCTAATTTTTCATGGTAGTGTTGCCCCATTTTTCCATTGCTTGAAGTATTGGGGCAAGCGTCAATCCTTTTTGAGTTATTGAATACTCAACTTGCGGGGGAACAACTGGATAAACTTCTCGGTGTACTATCCCATCATGTTCCAGTTCTCGCAGTTGCTGTGTCAACATTTTTTGAGTAATTTTCGGAATGAATTTTTTCAATTCACTGAATCGCCGTTTTTCTTGAAACAATATCCACAAAATTATAGGCTTCCATTTACCGCCGATAATCGAAACTGTTGCCGTGACTGGACAAAAATAATCCTGACTCATTCTTGGTATCCTTTTGGGTACTATGGCACAAAAAAGTGCGTACTTCCTATATTGATATTGCAATTATATAATGCGCCACAGTGAAAATCAAGCCAATAAATTGAAATCAGGAGAAAAAATGTCAACACTCGAACAAAACAAAGAAATCGCCCTAAGTGTGTCTCGTGCTATTCTGAATGGGAAGTGGAATGAATTAGATACACTTCTGGATGACCGTTTTACATACACGGGAGATGGGTTTCACTTTACAAAAAATGAGTACATCGGTTTTATGCAGGATATGAAAGCCGCTTTTTCTGGCTTACACATGGAGTTTCCGCACATTGTCGCTGAAGGACAATCTGTTTCAATTCGCTTTGTTTCTACGGCAGTTAACACAGGCAGTTTTATGGGCGCACCCGCAAATAAAAAGAACTTGGAAATTCACGGTATATTTATACGGAAGATAGAAAACGGTAAAGTTGTGCAAGAATGGCAGACTACTGATTTGTTAGGCGTTATGCGACAGATAGGTTTTGGGGCTTTGTTTGGATATGCAGTATTTGTAGGACTTTTCAAAGTGAAACAAAAAGCGCCAATTCGAAAAGCATAATCCCTATCCGTTGTCATGAATTCATGCGGTTTTCAGATTCTATGAATTTGAAAACCGCTTTTGTATTTATGCGCCAGTGCCCAACGGTTTGCGTTAGCGGCGGTGGGGCGGGCGTGGATTCTGCCTGAGAGCAGAAAAAAGCCAAAGCCAGAAAAATACTTCTAAATCGCGCAGAATCCCACTCGTCGGGTAGTATCATGGGAGCGGACATGGCAGATCTATCGTCAGGAGGTCCAAGAGACCGGCGTGCAGCGAGATCGCCATGTCCGTACGTCAGGAGAGCCCGAACAGTTGCCAGGTCGCGAAGACCGAATACTAGCGTGGGCTCCCCTCCATTATACAAAACGGAGGCAGGCATGACAGCTAGTAGAGGAAAGTTGTTCGTAGGGATCGATATCGCGAAGGACAAGTTGGACATCGCGGTGTTGGGGGAGAAGGCAGCCAGCCAGGTGGGCAATGACGAAGGGGGGATCGCCAGCCTGATCAAGAAAATGCAAGCCCTGAAGCCGAAACTGATCGTGGTGGAAGCGACAGGCGGATACCAGCGGGCGGTGGTGTTGGGGCTGTACGAAGCGGGGCTGCCGGTGGCGGTGGTCAATCCGTCGCGGGTGAGGGAGTTTGCCCGCGCCCACGGACTGCTGGCCAAGACCGACAAGTTGGATGCTTTCAACCTGGCGGAGTTTGGGAAGCAGGTAAAACCGAGGAAGTTCGAGGCAAAAAGCGAGGAGGGACAGTACGTATCCGCCCTGTTGGTGAGGCGCAGACAGGTGGAAGAGATGCTGAAAGGGGAAAAAAGCCGCCTGCGGACGGTCCGCGCGGCTATGCGGAGTTCGGTGGAGCGGATGATCGAGGCGTTGAAGGAAGAGATCAAACAACCCGAAAAAGAGCTGGACAAGTTCATGAAAGAGAATGAAGACTGGCAGGAACAGGAAGAACTGTTGACCAGCGCCAAGGGGTTTGGGCGGGTGACGGCGGCAACGCTGCTGGCAGAACTGCCGGAATTGGGAAAGTTGGATAACAAGCAGATCGCCGCGCTGGTGGGAGTGGCGCCGATCAATTCGGACAGCGGCAAGAAACGGGGCTATCGCAGGACCAAGGGTGGGCGGGTGGGGGTACGTAATGTCCTGTACATGTCGACCCTGGTGGCGACAAGATACAATCCCTTGATCAAAACCCATTATCAAAAAATGTTGAAAAGAGGCAAGCTGAAAAAGGTGGCGTTGACCGCCTGTATGCGCAAGTTTCTGACGGTCCTGAACGCGATGATGCGGGACAAGGCTCCGTTCAGGCAGACGGCGCCCGCCTGAGACGGACCGCTTTTCCCTTTAAAGGAGGGTTTTGCTCTTGACTTTCAAGACAGTTGCTGCACGCTTTGTTCGGCGGCGT
>DAOTXI010000580.1:0-4443 GCA_034435475.1 Anaerolineales bacterium | reverse complement strand
CCGATGGCTTCACCGGCAACGTCATGTTGAAGACTGCTGAAGCGGTGGCGAAATTGATCGTGGATTTCGTCCGCTCGGCGATCAAGAATGGGAATTTCGCCACAAAGATCGGCGGCTTGCTCGTCAAACCGGCGTTGAGTTCGCTCAAAAAATTGATGGACCCCGCCGAACAGGGCGCGGCTCCCATGCTGGGCGTGAATGGGCTGGTCTTCATCGGTCACGGACGCTCGGACGCCTACGCCATCAAAAACGCCGTCCGCGTGGCGAAGGAAGCCGTGGATGTGAACGTATTGGAAGCGATGAAGACCGCCATCGAAGAAAGTTTGAAAAAATAAACCAGTAGTAACGGCTTTAGCCGTTACCGGGAAGCGCAACGGAATTCACAATGAAGATCGTCAAAAACGAAAAACTTATCGAACGGAACGGCAAACTGGGGAACTGGATCAGCCTGGGCGCTTTGGCTGTGCTGGGCATCGGAATGTATATCTCCTTTACAAGGACCGACCTGTTTACCTATTCACTGATCTGCCTTGTGCTCGGCTTTACCATGACACAGATCGGCATGTACATGGGCAATCGCTGGGGGCGTTCTCCGCGCCGCGACGAAAAACTGGACGCCGCATTGAAGGGACTTCACAGCGATTTCAGTATTTATCATTATGTGACTCCTGTTTCGCATTTGCTCGTTGGACCGGCTGGCGTTTGGGTGATCCTGCCGTATCAACAGGCGGGCAGGGTGGCGTTCGAGAAAAACCGCTGGCGGGTTCAGGGCGGCGGATTCATGGCGGGATACATGCGCATCTTTGGGCAGGAGGGCATTGGGCGCCCTGAACTCGAGGCAGAGAATGAAGCGGCATCCATGAAAAAATTCCTTCTCAAGAAGATGGCGGAAAACGCCGTCCCTGAGATAAAACCCATTTTGGTGTTCACCCATGACCAGGTCGAGGTCGAGCCGGGCGAATCGCCCATCCCCGCCTTGAAATTGAAACAGCTCAAAGGATTCGTCCGCGATGAATCGAGGGAGCGAAAACTTTCGAGCCTACAAATTCAGGAACTGACCCAGGCTTTGGAAGCGGGATAAATGTCGGGTTTGTTTTTGTCTGTTACGAAACATCAGGCGCGGATTGTTTCCGTCGTTGTGGCGGTAATTATTCTTGCCGCATCCTTTCTGCGGGTAAAGTTTTACGGCGACCCGGCGTTATCCATTGCGGGGAACGATACGCTTTCCTACGTCGAGGCGTCACGGGTCCCGCTCCTTTCGGCGGAGATATTTACCGGGCGGCGGCTGTTGACGACCAACCTTGTTTACAAAATGTTCGAGCCGGAGAACGGTTACGAGATTCGCATCAACGGTTCCATCGAAACCACCCGGCGCGGACTTCAGCGCGGGTTCGACCGCATCGTTATCTTTCAACTTGTGTTGTCGTTGATCGGCTGGGGCGCGCTTGCGTGGTCGGTTTCACAGACTTTGCAGAATTCATGGATGCGCGTCATCAGCGCCATGCTGATCCTCGTCTTTGCCTACACCCCGCAAATGGCGGATTGGGACAGCATCCTCATGTCTGAGTCGCTGACCTTTTCACTCTTCGCGCTGCTGCTTGCCCTTTTTATAAAAATAGTTTTCGACCTATACCGGAACCCGGGGACGAACGTCGCGCCCTGGATTTTCCTGTGGGGGAGTGTCTCGTTCCTTTGGGCATTCCTGCGCGATACGAATGTTTTCACGGCGTTGATGACCCTGCTCATGATCGCGGCGTTGATGCTGTCTCCGCGTTACAGAAAAAAGAAACCACTTTGGGGAGCGATGCTCTTTCTTTTGTTGATGGTGATTCTTGGTCTTGTCACCGCCCGAGCCAGTGTGCGGACAGTCGTTCAGATCCGAAATATTTACAAGGACGATATTTTCCCGAACCCGGGCGTGGTGACGGTCTTTCAGGGGATGGGAATGCCGGTGGATAGTTTCTTCGCGCCGGAATTCGAGCCCTGGCTCCAGACCGATGGCGCCTCGACCCTCTTCCGCTTCATGCTGACGCACCCCGGGTATGTTGCCACAAAGTTGTGGAATGACTTCCCCGATTCCTTTTCCGAGATTAAGCAGACGTATTTCACTGCCCGCGATTTGAACCCGGCGCGGGACATCCTTTTTGAAATTGGCAACGCGCTTCACCCTGAAAATACCACTCCGTTTTTGGCGAGCGTCCTGCCTTTGCTTGGAATTCTTTTCCTCGCGTTGAAGAACACCGGAGACAGCCGCCCCTGGGCATGGCTGGGACTTTGGCTTTTCTTCACCGCGGCGCTGACTCTCATTCCGACCATCCTCGGCGATACCTGGGCGTTGAACCGTCACGCCTTGTATTCCACAACGATCTTTCGCCTGACCATGTGGCTCTTTCCGATCATCATCACCGATATTGCCTTGAGCGGAGAATCCGCAGAACTTGAAAGCCCGGCATGAAATTTCTGAAAACCCATTTTGCCAGCCTTGTCATCCTGCTCGTCTTCGCGGTTGGAATTTACATCCGCGCCTCATGGTATGGAGATTTACGCTTCTCCATCGCCAATGCCGAAACGGATAGTTACATCTCCGCCTCCCGCGCCTCGGTCTTCTCGTGGAAAATATTTGCCGGGCAGCGCCTCTTCACGACGAACCTCATTTATAAACTCGCAAACGACGCGGCGAATTGTCCCATCACCTCTTACGGCAAGCCGGGAATTGGTGAAGAGGTTGAGAGGGCGGTGCAACCCTGTTTCGACAAGATCGCCCTGCTGCAAAACTACCTCTCGATCTTCGGCTGGTGTTTTCTAGGCTGGATGCTCGCCCGCTGGTTGAAAAATCCCATCGTTAAGATCATCGCCGCAACCTCGGTCATGCTTTTCGGCTTTACTCCCCAGATCGCCGAATGGGACAGCGTCCTCAGCCCCGAGTCGCTCTCGCTTTCGATGTTTGCCATCCTGCTGGGGCTTGCGCTTGAAGTCATTTTTCGCGCGGCTGAGACCGATGTGCCTTTCAAATCCACAGCCGATAAAATCCTGTTGATGGCGTTACTGGTCTGGTATCTGCTCTGGGTATTTGTGCGGGATGTGCATCTTTATGCCATCCCTGTCACGCTTGTATTGCTTCTTCCTTTATTCTTCCTCAGGAAATTCAAAACCGCGCGGCTTTTGTATTATGTGTCTGCCGTCCTGACAATCTTCTTCATCGTCGGCTATCTCTCCGCGCGAGACAGCCTGCGTGCCACTCGCTACCCTTTGATGAATTCGCTTGACGAATACATCCTGCCGTACCCCTCACGGGTGGAATTCTTCCAGCAATACGGAATGCCCGAGAAGGAGGCTGAAAATTACAAGGATGCCCCCATCTACCAAGCCTGGGCGGATGAGAACGCTCCCAAAGCCTATGCCCTGTTCTTGCTCACGCATCCCGGCTTCGTCGTCTCCACGCTATGGGGCAACCTGGATATGCTCAGCGATGAATACATCCAGCCGTATTTTGTTACAGATGAAATAAATAACCGCGAGTTTCTACTCACAGTAGGGGAGATGGTCAACCCGCAGACCGGGTTTGTGTACCTGATAACGCTCGCCATTGTTCTAACTTATTTCTTCCAAGTGTTTCAATACCGCATACCGAGGCTCTCCGCCTGGGCATGGCTGGCTATTCTCGTTTACGGCATCGCCGCCGCGACTCTCTTCATCAGTTTCTTCGGCGACACTGCCGGGATTCGCCGTCACATCATGCCCTCGGTGGAATTCTTCCGGCTGTATGTCTGGGTGTTCCTGTTGCCGTTCATGGATATGTCGTTGATCGAAAAAGCATAATACGCAATCCGTAATTCGTAAGGATTCTGCGCGACAATTACGCATTACGCATCACGGATTTTTCGCGCTCTTCATGCCCGCCTTCTTCCTTATGGTACACTTGTTCTAATATGGCAACCCTCGTAACCCTCGACATCGAAACCACAGGCTTGGACGAAGAACGCGACTCGATCATCGAAATTGCCGCGGTTCGTTTCAATGGCAAACGCAAGGAAGATGAGTTCAACACCCTCATCAACCCCGGCAAACATATCCCCGACTTTATTACAGGATTGACCGGCATTGACGACGCGATGGTGCGCCAGGCTCCGCGTCTGAAGGACGTCGCGCATGAACTTGTCGCTTTCGTCGGCGATGCGCCCATCATCGGTCATAACGTCAAATTCGATGTCGGCTTTTTACGCAAGGCGGGTCTTTTCGAATATCAACAGACAATAGATACTCTCGAACTCGCATCCGTACTTTTGCCCACCGCCAGCCGTTACAACCTCGGCGCGCTCGGCAAACAACTCGGCATTCCGCTGCCCGCCACGCACCGCGCCCTCGACGATGCGCTTGTCACACACGCCTGTTTTCTGCGTTTACTGGAAATCGCCACCGAACTTCCGCTCGAAACCCTCGAAG
>DAOTXI010000579.1:0-1710 GCA_034435475.1 Anaerolineales bacterium | reverse complement strand
GATATGTGGTGGTCGAAAGCGCCAACCGCCTCACACCTCACGGCGCAGACATACTCAAAGCCCAGTTTCCTCTCGATATAGCAGAGACAAATCAACCCCTCTGGAAAGAAGCCTGTCAAGAAATTTCATCCGCCATCAACCTCCCGGCGATACTGCTCTCCGCCGGAGTCGAGTATGATACCTTCGGGCAACAGGGTGTGGTTGCCTGTAACGCGGGCGCCAGCGGCATTGCCGTCGGTCGCGCAGTGTGGAAGGAAGCGGTTACCATGAGCGGCGAGGAACGAGTGAAGTTTTTGCGCAATGTCGGGCGTCAACGCATATCACGCCTCACATCGTTGTGTCATGCGCTTGCCAAACCGTTCTACGATTTTTATCAAGCCGAAGCGCCGTTCGATTGGTATAAAAATTATTAGACCGCAGACCACCGACCGCGGTCAAATCACTTGAAACATGAAACCTGAAATTCAATACGATCTCCTCGTCGCTGGCGAAATCAACCCCGACCTGATCCTTTCAGGCAATGTCAAACCCGAGTTTGGTCAGGTTGAAAAACTGGTTGACTCTGCCGCGCTCACCGTTGGTTCATCGTCCGTCATCTTTGCGTGCGGCGCGGCGCGATTGGGGTTGAAAGTCGCTTTCATTGGTATTTGCGGCGATGATGTCTTCGGCAGATTCATGCTCGATGAAATGTCCAAGCGCGGCGTGGATGTGAGCCATGTCATCGTCCGCAAAGATGGGCAAACTGGACTCAGTGTAATTCTGAATCAGGGATCTGACCGCGCGATTCTGACTCATTCTGGCTTGATCGCTGAACTCCGAGCCTCCGACATCGCTGACGATTTGTTACGCCAATCAAGGCACTTGCATGTGGCGAGTTACTTCCTGCAAACAAAACTTCAACCCGATTTATCTGCTTTATTCAAACGCGCTCATTCACTTGGATTAACAACATCACTCGACACCAATTACGACCCATCTGAAAAATGGACTGGCTTCGATGAATTGCTGGCAATCACGAATGTGTTTTTGCCGAACGAAGCCGAAGCAAAGTCGCTCACAGGCGCAGAGAATGTTGAAGAAGCAGCGACCAGGCTTGGCTCAAAGGTGGAGGCGGTGGCAATTAAGTTGGGAAAAGATGGAGCGTTGGGAATGTCGAAGAGTCGGAGAGTCCAAGTGAAAAGTATTCCAGTAAACGTAATGGATACCGTTGGCGCAGGCGACTCGTTCGACGCGGGATTTATCTATGGCTATTTGAACAACTGGGAATTGGAGAAGTGTTTGCAACTGGCTTGTGTGTGCGGAGCTTTATCCACGCAACAAGCAGGCGGCACGAACGGACAACCAACTCTGGAAGAGGCGTTGAAATTTTTATGATCCTTTGTGTGACACCCAACCCTGCCATTGACCGAACGTTGCATGTAAAGGCTTTAGATGTTGGCGAAGTCCACCGAGCCGATAAGGTGTTAGCCGCGGCAGGCGGCAAAGGGTTGAATGTAGCGCGGACAATTCAGGCACTCGGCGGAGAGCCGCTTTGCATGGGGTTGATCGGCGGGCACACGGGAAATTTGCTGGAAGAATTGGCTCAACGCGAAGGCTTATCCGCGCATTGGACGCGGATGAAGAATGAAACCCGTACCTGCACCATTCTTGTAGAAGATGGCAGAGATGCGACCGTCATCAAGGAACGCGGCGCGGAAGTCAGTGAAGCGG
>DAOTXI010000578.1:0-2013 GCA_034435475.1 Anaerolineales bacterium | reverse complement strand
GTCTTTAGTACACGTACAAGGGCTTTCATTGGAACCTTTCAGTTGGCTCTGCGTTCTGGATTCGTTTCCAGCGCAGACAAAGTTTTGAAACGCCGCAGCAGGCACAAGGTCCGTACTGAAGCGGGGTTTCCATCAGAAATAAATTTCTTTGACGATCTTCAGGTAGATGAAGGATTCGGTTTCGCGGACGCCATCCACCTTGGCAAGTTTTTCGGTCATGAAGTTGAGCAAACCTTCGTGATCCTGGCAAAGGACTTCGAGCATCAGGTCGTACCGGCCGCTGGTGGCGACGATGTAGACGACTTCGTCGAACTTGGCGATCTTGTTCGCCACTTCCATCATCTTGCGCCCGTCGGTGCGGATGCCAATCATCGTGACGGTGCGCTTGCCCATCATCAAGGGATTGGTAACCGCAACGACTTTGAGATAGCCAAGGTCAACAAGGCGATTGTAGCGCTGGCGGATCATGCCAGGTGAGACTTTGAGCTGCTCGGCAAGTTGGGCAAAGGCAACTCGCCCATCCACGCGAAGGGCATTGATAATGTGGTGGTCAATGTCGTCAAGCCTGTCGCGTGAATTACCGATATTGCTTTCCATACCCTTATATTATAACGATTTTTTATTTTTGTCAATATTATTATGACGATTTATTACAATCATTACTGATATTCTACATTTTAGGACAAGCCTACCCAATATCCCCATTATACAGACCCCGGTTTGAGAGCCGGGGTCTATTTCGTACCATTCAGGTTGTCAGGTTAATTTCCGCCTTTTACCTCGACCCAGATATTATCGTACAACGGGGTGGCTTCGCCAACATCTTCGATGCCAAAGCCCTCGGCAACCGCTTCGGCGGGCGGGTTGGTGATCGGAGAATCAGCATAGGCGTTGTAGACGTCCGTCTGGTTGGCTTTGGCGTAGTCAAGGGCCGCCTGGTTCGGGTTTGTGTATTGGAAGTCGCGGATGGTCAGCCAAAAGACATCGCCCTGCATGATGTAGCTCATCCAGGCGTAGGCGGCGTCAGTGTGAGAGGCGTCCTTCAACATCACCCAGTTATCCTGCCAGAGGATGGGGCCTTCTTTGGGGTAGATGTATTCGATGGCCGGGTTTTCCTGGTTGGCAATGAAGGCTTCGCCGGTCCAGGTCATGCCGAGGTCAACATCTCCGGCAATAAGGGCGGTCTTGGGGCTGTCACTGTCGAAGAGCTTGATGTTTGGGACGAGTTCAGCAAGTTTGGCTTTCGCCTCTTCGAGTTCGGCTTCATTGGTGGTGTTGGGGTCGTAGCCGAGCGTGACGAGCGTGAGACCGATCACAGCGCGGGAATCATCAAGGAAGACCATGCGTCCGGCGTATTCGGGGTTCCACAGATCCGCCCAGGAGGTCGGGACATTTTCAACTGTTTCGGTGTTGACTATGATGGCGTCGGTTCCAGCAAGATACGGGATGGAGTATTTGTTGCCCGGGTCGAAGGATTGGTCCATCCAATTCGGGTCGAAGTTACCCATCAACGGCAGTTTGGAATGATCCAATTCCTGGAGCAATTCAGTACGGATCATAAGGGGGACGATGTAATCGGTCGGCTGGACAAGGTCATACGCAGTGCCTCCCGCAGAGACCTTTGCATACATCTCCTCGTTGGAGGAATACTCGTCTCGGTTGAGTTCGATCCCGTAGACCAACTCGAAGCAGTCGAGCATGTCCTGCGGGAAGTATTCCGTCCAGACGAAGATATTCAACTCGGTGGAGGTCACTTCCAGGCGCGGGTTGGGCTCGGGACATTCAAACCCCGAAGATGCTACCTTGGGGCCGTCTGCCGCCGGTTCTTCGGATGAACCGCCCCCACCGCCACAGGCGGTCAGCGCCATGCTGAGAATCGCCAGCAGTGCGATGACATTGAATAGATTTTTCTTGAACATTTCTCACTCCTTTGTGTGTTTTTTAGCAATGCGCGCGCCCTCCAGGCATTCACGCAAATTACCCGTGGTTAGTGCGCCGGTTTTGCCTCGCGGC
>DAOTXI010000577.1:0-8906 GCA_034435475.1 Anaerolineales bacterium | reverse complement strand
GGGGGGCTCGGCGGTCGGCTTGTGGTGTTAAATTTCTTTTGGCGTTCTACTTTACCTAGATTAGAGACACCACGACAAACGCAACCGCCGACCCAAACGCCCCGCACGCGAAGTTGACCCAGTCATTGTCGAGCCAATTCCAGCCGCGGATGTGGACGGTCTGTGTGCCGCAGGTGTGTAGGGGATGTTTCTCGGTCTCTTTTTCGTCCTTTGGACAATAGTACATGGCTTGGACGGTGCCGCCGAGGAATGAGTCGAAGAGGGAGCCGGAGAGACCAGAGATAGTGATCAGTGGAAAGAGTGACCAGTTATCAGTCAGGAGTGAAGCGAGGAAGGCGATTAACGCCGATCCGCCCAGAGAGGCGAGGGTGCCAACCAGCGAGATTCCGCCAGAGGTGCCTTTTTCCACGGCTTTGGTCAGGTTCGTTATCATGCGCGGCGGATTTGGATTTAAGACGCCGAGTTCAGTGGCCCAAGTGTCGGCGTTGACGGCGGCGAGGGAGGCGGCGAATCCGACCCAGGTCCAGGGTTGATGCGGGAAGAAATAACTGAGGGCGGCGAAGAGTGTGGCGACTCCGCCGTTGGCAAGGACCTGCCCGGCATCGCGTTCATGTCCCTTTGAAAATTTTTCATCGAGACCCTGCTTGCGTTTTTTGAAAGAGCGGCTCAATGCCGAAGATGAGATGAAGAAGGCGAGCAGGAGGATCGCCCAATGCCATCCGCCAATCCCGAAGATGATCGTTCCGGTGAATGCGGCGGCAAGGGCTCCACTGCGATTGAGGCTGCGGGCTTTGTATGCCAGGAATGCGATGGTGATGGCGAGGAGAAAACCAAGGAAGAGTTGCATAGGTGGGTTGAAGGTTGCGGGTTGCAGGTTGAAAGGATTGAACCTTCAACTTTCAACCTTAAACCGGCGTTGTGACGATGAACAAAACCGCCAGCAAAAATAGCAGACTGCTCAATGTGCCCGACCCCCAGACGATGAAGGCGAGCGTGCGTTCGCGATCCCAGCGATAGAAATACAGACCGGCGATCCAGCCCGTCACGGCGAGCAGGAGGCTTGCCACGGGGAAGATCATCAATTGCGAAGAAGGCACGGTTTGAAGCGCGCCGCCGGGGGCTTGTACGCCAAGCGCAACCTGCGGCGTGGATGGGATAATGAGGCTTGCCCAAATGAACAAGCCGATGTTCAGAAAGAGCGCCGAGAGCCACAAGTAACGCGCCAGTCCGCTCTCCCATGCCTGCGAGACAATAAAGGACGGATAAACGGATTTTGCTTCGGTTGGGGCGAGGCTGCCCAGTTCGGTGGCGCGGGCAAAGGTCTGCGCCAGTCCGGCGGGATTATCCGGTGAGATGACGAAGACGCGTTTTGCCGTGGCGACCAGCAGAAGTTTTTTCGCATCCGAGGCGATGAATTCCACCACGCCCAGATCGGGGTGGCGGCGCAAGCCGAGAAAGGCTCCGGGGAGGGACAGGTTCGGGAGGGCAAGCGGCTGGGTTAAGTCTGAGGCGGGGCGCATCCATTCAATGTCGTTGAGCGGAATATCCTCCACGCGCAATCCCCAATGGATGGCGAGGCTGTCGCGGTCGAGTACGTAATCGGCGCGATAGAGGGCGAAGATGCGATAGGCAAAAAAAGGAAGCGGGGCAAACGCCGCCAGTGAGACCAATAGCCAGGTGAGGAACGCTGGTCCCACTTCGGCGGCGGAGAGTTGGAAGAAACCCGTCACAACAACGCCCGCAAGGACAAGCAGGATGATGCCGTGGATGAGAAGTCCGCGTTGTTTGGGCGGGGGAAAGGAACCGGTGTTCATGGAATATCAGGCAGGGAATTTTTCAAACGCCCGGTCAATTCTATCAAAGGAATTGGGATGTTTTCCTTTTCTTTGCGCCGCTTCAACTCAACCGTTCCGTTTTGCAGCCCCTTTTCGCCCACCGTCACCCGCAAGGGACAGCCGATCAGGTCTGCATCGTTGAACTTGACCCCGGCGCGTTCGTCGCGGTCGTCGAATAGAACCGACATGCCCGCGTTTTGCAAGGCGTTATAAATCTCTTCGGCTTTGGCTTTCGTATCCAGGGTCTTGCCGGGGACGTGCATCAAATACACATCAAAGGGCGCAGTGGAGGCGGGCAGCGTCAACCCTTTATCGTTGTGATGGGTCTCCGCGATGGCGAGCATCCAATTTTCAAGGAACAGGTCGAAGTTTGTTCCCAGCGGAATGGCGGCAAGGACTTCAAGCGGGCTTCCGCATTCGATGCAGGCATCCCCGGCTTTTGCCAGCGTCAGGTCGGCGATGATCTCCGCCTGATAGTCGCGCGGCGTATTTGTGTTCAAAAGGTGATACCCTGCTTCGTTCGCCCCCGCAACCAGATTTTGCGACTCGGGAATCAAGTCGTCCACGACGATGAGCACACGGTTCGCATTCAAACCGATGGGAGAGGCATACCCCGGCTCTGCCCCGGACCTTGAAATGGATTCTGCGTCCGCAAGTTTTACTTCGCCGACAATGTCTTCCAGTTTCGCTTCGCTCAACTGCATATCCCCGCGCACGACGACAAAGACGAACTTTCCATCCGCTTTGCGCGTGTACATCAGCGCTTTTGCCGTCTTCTCTTTTGAAATGTTCAAGAGGTTTGCCAGCGCTTCGATGGTATTGCACTCCGGCGTGGATATTTTCTCCAGCGGGCGTTCATCTTCGCGGGGTAGGGGAGCCTTTTTGAATTTCGCAGTGGCAAGCAGGGATGCATAATCACAGGTGGGGCAATGTGCAACTTCAAGTTCACCTGTCGAAAGCGCAAATGCGCTCCCGGTTTTCATCTTGAGAATTTTCAAGCCGGTCTTCGCGACAAATGCCGGGTCTTCCGATAAAGTTTGAAGCCGTTGAACCATCTGTGTCCCAAGTGGCAGGAGTTCATTTTCACGGGTTACATATCCCGCGCGGACGAGCCAGCCAAATCCCTGTGTGCGGGCATTGTTCGGGAATTCGCGCTGGGTTTGAATTTTGAGGTCTGTATATTTCATAAATGGGAAGTCCCCTTTCAGCGGAGCCCAACAGCTCCGGTTCACGCTTTCTTTTTTCGCATCAACTTCTGCGTTGATTCGACAACAGGCGCCGGTTCGGGAATCTGGATCGGCGTTGCAGCAATGACCTCGGCTTGGGCGGCTTCGGAAGGCGTGGACTCGGGGGCGGGTTCAAGATTCAAGTCAACCGATTCTTCCATGCGGATCTGTCCGCGCAGGAAGGCGCCTTCCTCGGTCACAAAGGCGGTCGTGACCACGTCGCCCCATACCCGCCCCGTGGCGCGGATTTCCAGTTTTTGGGTGGTGATATTTCCACGCACTGCACCCGCCACGATGACGGTATTCGCGCGCACGTTTTGGCAGGTCACACGTCCCGTTTCGCCGACGACGAGCATCCCGCGCAGGGCGATCTCACCCTCGAACGCTCCCTCGATGCGCACCCCGCCAGAACCGTTGATCGAGCCATGCCAGATCACGCCCGAACCGAGCACCGAGGTGATCCGCTCGACGGCTTGAACTGGCTGCGCCGCTTCAGCGGGAGGTGTGTTTCGTTTGAACATGGCGTAATTTTACCGTAGAAAGGTATGCGATGGAAAATGTAAAAAGGTAGCCACGTACAAAACAAAAAACACGCGAGCCTGATACTCACGTGTTTACCTTTCTACTTGTCTACCAACTACCTACTCCCCCTTCGCTTCCTTCATCCCCATCTGCACACCCATGATATTGAACCCGGAGTCGACATAAAGAACTTCGCCCGTGATGCGCTTTGAGAGGTCTGAAGCCAGAAACACCGCCGCATCGCCCACATCGTCAATCGTCACATTCTCCTGCATCGGGGACATATCCGCAAAATGCTTGTACATGTCACGGAAGCCGCCCACACCCGCCGCCGCCAGCGTGCGGATCGCCCCGGCTGAGATGGCGTTAACCCGTATCTTGCGCGGACCCAGATCGTAAGCCAGATATCTTGTCGAAGATTCAAGCGCCGCCTTGGCAACGCCCATCACGTTGTAATGCGGCGCGACTTTCACCGCGCCCGAGCCATAGGTCAGGCACATGATCGAACCGCCGTCGTTCATGATCGGCAGGAAGGCATTTGTCAACGCCACAAAGGAAAAGACCGAAATATCGAGCGCGTTCTTGAATCCCTCGCGGCTGGTCTGATGATAAGGTTTGCTCAACTCGTCACGCCCGGCAAAGGCAATCGAATGGACAAGGATGTCAATCTTCCCAAAATGTTTCGCCGCGCTTTCTGCCGCTACCGCGATCTGATCATCCTTCGTCACATCGCATTCCTCGACCCATTTGCAATCCACTTTTTCTGCGAGCGGTTTCACCCGTCGCTCGAGCATTTCACCCGCATAACTGATGCCGATATTCGCGCCTTCGCGTTTGAACGCCTGCGTGATACCCCATGCAATTGATTTGTCGTTCGCCAGCCCAAAGACCAGCGCGTTCTTTCTATCCAGTAATCCCATAAAACTCTCCTCGATCGTCGATATCAGATACTCGATTATCGAATGTCGAGTATCGTTTCCTTGACCAGAAACCGCCACGGCTTGCTAAACCACGGTTCCGGCGTAGTATTTAACCCCACCCGCGCCCCAATCGTCACGCTTTTATCGGGGACTTTAACCCCCGCCTCGATCCATAGACCTAAGTCCGGGTCGGTCAAATCGGCATAATTCTGGCTGACGGTGATTCCCAACGCCTGAGTCAACTTCCCCGGACCGAACGTATCCCGCCCGCCGCGGCGTTTCATCATCAACTCCACGCCTTCGACGGGCTGTATGGCGCGGATCAACACAGCCGCGGGGAAACCTTCTTCCTCGGTTACGGCATTTAGCATCCAATGATTCCCATAGGTGAAATACACATAGGCATGTCCCGGCGGACCGTACATCGGCGCAGTCCGTTTTGTGTACCCCGCTTTGGCATGACAGGCTAAATCCTCTTCGCCGATGTAACCCTCGGTTTCGGTGATGAGTCCCACCAGCTTTTTGCCGCGCGAAATATGCACCAACCGCGCTCCAAGCAATTCGCGGGCAACGGTCAGCGTGGGGCGGTTGTAGAATTTGCGGGGGAGGGGTTTGACCATGGAGATTATTTTCCGGAGTCAAACGTCTCCTGACGTTTGACTTACCGCCCGAAGTCGGGAGATTACGGAGTCCGCTTTCACTTGAACCTTGCATCCCGCTGCATGGTCAGGCGCAAGCCCTCTTCCAATTTGATGGACGGGACGAATCGCAGTTTTTCCTTTGCCAGGGTCAAATCCGCTTTCATGCGTGAGATGCCGCCGGAGGTCTGGGTGTTGTACACCACGTTGGCTTTGCTGTCGGTGATTTCCAACACCGTGCGGATCAAATCCTTTATTGAAGTCTCGACCCCGGAGCCGACGTTGACCACCAGCCCATTGATATTTGGCGCAGTCGAAGCGGCAACCATTGCGCTGACCACATCATCCACGTAGATGTAATCGCGGGTCTGGCTTCCGTCGCCGTGGGCGACCAGCGTCCCGCGGCGGAGAGCCTGCCTGAGATAATGCGGCACCACAGGCGGATGGGATGGCGGCAGGTGTTGACCGGGTCCATAGGCGTTGAAAATCCGCAGGCTGACGGTTTCCATATTCCATAACGCGCCGATGGTGCGGACGTAATATTCGGCGGAGATTTTGGAAACTGCATATGGCGAGCGTGGGTTGGGGATGTCGCTTTCCTTCAAACTGCCGTCGGTCATGTCGCCGTACACCGCGCCGGAGGAGGCAAGCACAACGCGTTTAATCCCCACATCGCGCATGGCTTCCATGAGCGCCACTGTCCCGCCGACGTTTGCAGCGTTGTAGTCGCGCGGGTACAGGATCGACTCCTGGACGGAGACTCGAGCCGCGAGGTGGTAGACCACGTCCACATCCTGGAGCAGAGTCCACAGCTTGGGGCGGTCGCTCACATCCCCGCGTGTAAAATGGACATCGGGCGCGAGCACCTTGGGGTCGCCGGTGGAGAGGTCATCCAACCCGCGCACCTGGTGTCCTTCGCGGGCGAGATGGTTGGCAAGCGAAGAGCCGAGGAATCCCTCGGCTCCGGTAATGAGAAAATTCATAAAAAGATTATAACCTTGACTTATGTTTTTTTATTGACGTTTACAGATTCGTGTGTTATTGTTGACGTCAGATAGGAAAACGGTAGGTTACGTTGGTTTGAAGAACATCAGCGGCTCGCGGTTTGACTGCGGGTCGTTTTGTTTTACCTCCGATGGAACAAACAGATTTGCCTATAAAAATCTCAATTGCCATAGGAGGCAAAAATGTCTGACAGAATTATTGGAACTGTGAAGTGGTTCAACGGCGATAAGGGCTACGGCTTTATCGAGCGCGAAGGCGGACCGGATGTGTTCGTCCACTTCTCCGCCATTCAAGGCGATGGATACCGCAACCTGACCGAAGGTCAGAAAGTGGAGTTCACCGTCGAGAAGGGACCGAAAGGTCCGCAAGCCAGCAACGTCACAGTTCTCGGCTAAAGACAAAAAGAAGCCCCGCGATTTCGCGGGGCTTCTTTTTTGATTCTCTTAAGTCGCAGTCAGTGGTCAGCGGTTTAAGATCAGCGGCTTTAGCAGGGAATGCCTACTTCTTCCGCGGCGCGAGTCGATTCTTGCCGAAACTCTTTGGCGTGGGCGCAGGCTTCGGCGGGCGGCGGGAATCGCCTCGGGGGGCGCCCCTGCCTCTTCCACCAGAATCCGTTCGCGGCGGGGCAGGACGCGCATAATCGAATCCTTCGAGAGTCTTGCGTTCGAGCGGCGCTCCCATGATGCGCTCCAGAGTCCGGATCATATCCTTATCGTCGTCCGTCACCAGCGTGAAGGCGTCGCCGGTGCGTTGAGCGCGACCCGTGCGCCCGATGCGATGGATGTAGGCATCGGCGGTGTCGGGCATGTCGTAGTTGATGACGTGCGAGATGGTTTCGATATCCAGCCCGCGCGCGGCAATATCGGTGGCGACCATGATGTCGTGATGCCCGCTCTTGAAGCCTTTGAGCGCCGCCTGCCGCTGGCCCTGCGACCTGTCGCCGTGTAAACTCGTCACCTTGAACCCGGCTTTCTGGATCTGCTGTGCCACGCGATGCGCGCGATGTTTGGTGCGGGTGAATACCAGGACGGAATTCGTATCGGTGTGTTTGAGAAGCTCGATCAGCAGCACGGACTTCAAATGTTGCGACACGGGATACAACGCGTGCGCGACCGTGTGCGCTGGTTTGACGATTCCCATGGCGATCTTTTGCGGCTGGTGCAGGGCTTGCTGCGCGAGCAGTTCCACATCCGGGGGGAAGGTGGCGGAGAACATCATCGTCTGTCGTTTTTGCGGCACGGCTTTCACAATGCGGCGCACATCCGGCAGGAAGCCCATGTCGAACATCCTATCGGCTTCGTCGAGCACAAGGATTTCGATACCCGCCATTTTTGCATGACCCTGCGCGATGAGATCGAGCAGACGCCCCGGGCAGGCGACCAGAATCTCCGCGCCGTTGCGCAATGCCTGGATTTGAGTCCCGGCTCCGACTCCGCCATAAATGGTTGCGCTCTTCAGATTTGTCCCCGCTGACAGGGTTTTGATCACGTCGTGAATCTGCTCGGCAAGTTCGCGCGTCGGCGTGACGATCAGCGCGCGGGGCATGTTGCGCTGCCCTTCGAGCAGTTTGTTCAAAATTGGTAAAACAAACGCGGCGGTCTTGCCTGTGCCGGTTTGCGCCGTGCCAATGATGTCCCGTCCGCGCAGGGCGGCGGGGATGGCGGCTTCTTGGATGGGGGTAGCTTTTTCATAACCGGCTTTGTTAACTCCCTGCATTAAGCGGGGGTCGAGCTGAAATTGTTTAAAATCCATAAAATCCTTTGTGAGGTGACGACCAGCAAATTCATTATATCCTTGATATCTTGTTTATATGCAATTCGGAAAATGGAGCGGCAGAGATGGGAATGAGGATCATTCCCTGCGAGGCGTTTCATAGCGGGCAACTATACCCGAAAAAAAACTCCCACAAGAGGAGTTTAGACTGGCTCTGTTGAGGGTTGCGCTTGTGACACTCGGTGCGAGAAGCCTTCCCAAATTTCCTGCGGGTAAATGATCTGGTTCGTGCCGGGAAATTGCTCCATTGCCAGCCCGGTGTTCATATCAATGCCGATGGTTTGGTAGGCTTTATACGCCAGTTGACTGCAATAGAAGGCGTCTTCGGTTTCGGCGTCGAAGAAGTTGAGGTTGTAGGGCTTGCCGACCTGTTTCAAAATATAGTGAGAAACCGTTTCGCGCATCAGGCGTTCGTCTTCGTCTGAATACCCAAGCACATCGAGCGGAGAGACGACCCCGTAAAACGTGTCGAATAACAAGCCGCGCTGTCTTGCCATGCGTTCGGTATTCCATTCGCCATCCGGAATGTTGAATGTGATGACGCCCTTCGCGCCCGCTTCGGCACAGCGCCCATCGGGACCAAGATACACGGCGACATGGTCCACGTCGCCGGGCACGAGCCGCCCCACCAAACGCCAAAATTCGCCGGGCAGAATATCCGGCTTGCCGTTCATGGTGCAAATGATGTCGCCCGTTTGCAGGGTGACGCCGTTAACTTGATAACTGTGAACCATCATAGTCATTATACGGATTTTCGCCCCCAAGCGTTTCAGCCGTTCATCCTAAAAACGAGAGCAAAAATTCACGTATTCTGGATGCCGTCTGATTCCACGTTGGCTGTCGCTGGTAGCGACTCCGCGCTGCGAGGCTCATTTCAAGGAGGATATCGCGCCTCTCTGCCAGGGCTTGGAGTTGGTCTGCCAACCCTTGAGCGTCTCCCGGCTGGATGAGAAACCCGGTCACGCCATGCTCGATGACCTCTGAAGC
>DAOTXI010000576.1:0-2969 GCA_034435475.1 Anaerolineales bacterium | reverse complement strand
CATCGAAACCGTGCCCGAAAACGACCCGCAACAGAACCCGCCCGATAACCCTGAGGCGATCAAGTTCATTTCGACGAAGTACACACCCGAGCAAGAATTAGAAGCGGTGGCAAAATCCATTAAGGGATACGTTGACTCCCTCGCAGATTTCCCCAGTGAAGAACAACCCACCATTGCCGCGCTCGTCCCGCGCAACCAACGCGGCGTGGAATTGGTCAACGCCCTGCGTCAACGCGGCATCGAGCCGATTGAATTGATCTCGTCCACCTCAGAGACGCGCGCGGCGGCAGGAGCCCTGAGTTATTTGCTGTCGTATCTGGCAGAGCCTGGCAATACGCGGAAATTGTCGAAGGCGTATGAGGTGTGGAGAAGGGATTGGAGGGAGAAGGGAGTAGAGAATAGTGAAATAGTGAATAGTGAAGTAGAAAGTGGAAAGTTGGAAGGCAACTACTCAACTACTCAGCTACTTAACTATTCAACTGCTCTTCTTCGCCGCATGGCAAATGTGGAAAACTTCATCGCGCCGCAAAATGCAAATGACTGGCTGGCAGGCTTGAGTGAGCCCCCTGCGGGGATGATATCCGAGCCGGTGCAAGTCATCGAAGAATTAAGTAATTTTCGAGTCAACGTTCAACGCTGGTTGAATGCGGTCACGCTTCCCATTGATCAGTTAATTCTCACGTTGGCGCAGGATGTGTTTAGTTCTGTATCTGATCTCGCGCTGGCAAACAAACTGGCGCTGGTGCTTCGCGCCGCCGCAGACGACCACCCCGATTGGCGTTTGCCCGAGTTGACCGCGGAGTTGGCGGTGATCGCGAAGAATGAACGGCGCTTCATTGGGTTCTCGGATGACGACTCGGGCTTTGACCCCGAGCGCCATCGCGGACGGGTGGTGGTGACGACGATGCACAAGGCGAAGGGCATGGAGTGGGACCGCGTGTATATGATGTCGGTCAATAATTATGACTTCCCTTCGAACATGCCAAATGATCGTTTTATTTCGGAGAAGTGGTTCATTCGCGGCGGCTTGGACTTGGCGGCGGAGTCACTGGCGCAGTTGACCTCGCTCGAGTCGACGGGTGAATATGGCTGGTATGAAGAAGGCGCAGCGACGATGCGCTCGCGTTTGGACTATGTCAAAGAGAGATTACGCCTGTTGTACGTGGGTATCACGCGCGCGAAACGCGATTTGATCGTGACGTGGAATTCAGGCAGGCAGGGCGATGCGACGCCAAGTTTGGCATTGAGTGAGTTGACGGGGTGGTGGGAGGGGAAATGACGAATGATGAATGATGAGCAGAAAATCATCCCACGAAAGTTCCATCTATAAGTCCGCTTTTTAAAAATTGATCGCAAACAACTTCAAATCAATATCGTTTGCCGATAAATGGTTGGCATTTCCGAAGCAATAAATGTCTACACGCATCTACAGTCTTGAAAATTGCGACGTCTTTCAGTTTTTACCCATCGTGTTCAGACCAATATTGGATGGACAATTTCATCTTTATGCCATTGCAAGAAGTCGAAGAAAACCTTGATAGTCTTTGAGAGTCCGGCGGGATAGAATTAGCCTTGAGAAAGGAAAACAGCTCACATGGAAATCCCTCGACACTGGCGTCTCAAAAAACAGCGATATGGTCTCGTCGGTGAGGTCTGCCCTCACTGCGATCACAAGATATTCCCCCCGCGCGATGTCTGCCCGAACTGCGGCGACGAAGCCAAGGAATTATTTACGTTCAGCGGCAAGGGCGAAGTGTATTCCTACACCACTATTTATGAAGCCCCTGCAGGATATGAGGCGCAGGCTCCTTATACCGTGGCGTTGGTCAAACTGGATGAAGGTCCGATGGTGACGGCTCAATTGACCGACGTGGACAATAGCGAAGTCCAGATCGGTATGCCCGTGGAAATGGTCACTCGCAAAATGAGAAATGACGGCGATGAAAGAGGGTTGATCGTATACGGCTACAAGTTTAGAAAGCGAACGTAGGCAGCAACGCAGGCGGCGGAGAGAATTCTCCGCCGTTTTTTTATTTGCATATTTGGGAATGCCATATCCGTACAATGATAAGCATCGAAATACAACGGTCATTTCGCGTTCAACCGAGTCTTACTGTTTTCGGCGTTGAAATCAAATACTGCCTGATATTTTTCGCCCAACCTGCCGCCCGTTTTGCGATACACTTGCAAAATGATGTTTCAACCCTGGTATCACAGCCTGAAGAACTGGTTTCGCGTTCAATCCATTCAGCGGCGCATCCTGTTTGGATTTGTGCTGTTGTCGGCGCTTTCGGCGCTGGCGATTACCGTTGGGTCGGTGGCGGTGAGTTATTACAACGGCTACAGCCAGGCAATTGACCGCCTGGATTCTGCCAGGTCGTTGAAGAACGCGCAGATTCTCAATTGGCGCAACGCGCTCCAAGATGAATTGCTGCTTGCGCTCAACGACAGTTACAATTTCGAGCAAATTCCCATTGCCCTGAAACTGGCAAACGATAATCAATTTTATGATTGGTATATCGAGGCGATTCGAAAACGGCTGGCGCTGCTGGCGGGGCAGTCGCAGGAAGTCGAAGCCTATTGCCTGCTCGATAGGAACGGTCAGATTGTGCTTTGCACCGAGACTGTGGAGGTGAAAAGCGGCTGTTCACAAGCGGACTTTTTTATTGCAGGGGCAGGCGCGTCTTATATTGAACTTCCGTTTTATGATGCGAACGCCAGTTCATCGTGCTGGTTGGAGGAGAACGCATACAAAAACTCATTTGTCATTGTTTCGAGACCTGTCATCAACACGGCTGGCGAACCTGTTGGCGTGATTGCTGGGCTGGTTTCAGCACAGACGTTATCCAGCATCCTGCTCGACCCAACGGGGTTGGGCGCGGATGGCAAAGCGGCGTTGATTGACCCTGGCAAAGGTTTGTTGATCGCTGACGGGCAGGCGGGGATTTCCTTTGTCAGCGTGGAAAATG
>DAOTXI010000575.1:0-10581 GCA_034435475.1 Anaerolineales bacterium | reverse complement strand
ATTACCTTGAACGGTTGTTTACCCTTCAGCAGTATTTTGGCGCAACCCCGGGAAGCCGTGTTCAGGAGCTATCCTTGCAGGGCCGCCAAAGCGAAAATCTTGCTGCATTAGAAATGTTTAAGGCACACCCTTTGTTTGGCGTAGGCGTGAATAGCTACATGTATCTTTTCCCCGAGTATTCCAAACGTTCGGGCTTGGCAGTGGTGGCGACAGAGCGTGAGGCCCATAACTTGTATCTTGAAACTCTGGCAGAGACCGGGTTGATTGGATTTATGTTCTTTGGGTTTCTAATGTTCACTTGTTATGGGTTTATGTTGAAATCCAGAAAGGTTTTTCTGGCATCAAATGAACCCGATATTGCCGGAATGATCACGGCTTATATGGCTGGTTTCTCAGGCTACTTTTTTGCCGCAATTTTTCTCCATAACGGCTTTCCGCGATATTTTTATCTTACGATAGGAATGGCATTGGCTGTTCATATGGTTGCGGAATACCAAAAGCGTTTGGCGGCAGGCGAACAAGAAGCGGGTATGGTTTGATGTTGGGTATTCTATTTTGGTTGTGCGTTCTCGCGGTTGTGTATGTGTATGCCGGTTATCCGGCGCTGGTGTTTCTCTTCTCGAAGATGTTTAACCAGGCTGTGAACACTGGTGATGTGTCTCCATTGGTTACCTTGATTTTTGCGGCGCATAATGAAGAGAAGGTGATTGAGAAAAAATTGGAAAACACGCTTGCTCTTGAGTATCCGCGAGAGCAGTTACAAATCCTTGTAGTCAATGATGGCTCTATGGACCGGACTGCTGAGATTGTTCGTCGCTATCAAAACAAGGGCGTCGAATTGGTGGATTTTCCTCAGCGTAGAGGAAAGCTGACAGCGTTGAGAGACGCTCAAACGAAGTGTCGAGGCGAGATCATTCTGTTCTCCGATGCGGATAATTTTTATCCTCCTAACGCTGTTTCCGAAACGGTAAAATATTTTTACGATGAGCGGGTGGGGGCTGTCTCTGGCGGCAGGGATGTGATTGGCGAAGGCGCTCTTGGCAGTGCGGAAGGATTGTACTGGCGCTATGAGGAGTTTATTAAGCGGCATGAGTCCAATTTTGGAAGCTGTACCGGCGTAGCGGGCGACCTTCTTGCCGTTCGTCGTCGTTTATATGTTCCTCCGCCTCCCAATGTTATCAATGATGATTTTTTTACGGCGCTGAATGTTCTTCGGCAGGGCTATCGTGTCGTCTACTCACCTACTGCGCGCTCTTCGCATCCGGTTGCAAACACCGAACATGAAGAGATGGAGCGCCGCGCCCGCATGGTGGCTGGGCGCTACCAGGCTATGTTTGTCTTTTGGCGGCACCTTCCCTGGAAATATCCAGTTGCCTTTTGGCAGGTTATCTCTCATAAGTATATGCGCCCGCTGGTTCCACTGTTTATGATTGCGGCGTTGATTTTTACTATATTGTCTGTAGTGTTTCCACAGTCGTCTGAGGCCTTTGCATTTGCCTGGTTGTTTTTATATCAACCCTTTAATTATGTCTTTTTAGTCTTGCAGATGTTGTTTTATTCGCTTGCATGGTTTGGGCGCAGTTTCAAATCGAGAGGCTTTGTTGGGAAATTGATATACATCCCTGTTTTTTTGGTCAACAGCAACTTGGCTGCTTTGCAAGGGTTGTTCCGATATTTGACGTCCAGGCAGTCAGTCATGTGGAAAAAAGTTGCGCGGTAGTACGATAAAGGAGATTTTTAAAATGTTGAATCTTAAGAAAGCGCATTTCGTTGTCTTTATTTTTGCAATTCTGTTTTCCTTCCCTGGTGGAAGCAGAGTCTTTGCTTCTTCTGCCCGTCAGGATGAAGTGAATCTGTTTACATTTGCGGATCTTGGCGTAGAGTCGGACATTGTATTAAAGGGCCCTTTTGAAAGCAGGACGATCCGCTTTGACCTTCCGCCCAACTGGGAATTGCGCGATGGCGCTGAATTAAATCTTGAGATTAGCGCATATTTTGCATCCTCTGAATTGGAACAGCAATCGACAGCCGGAAATACTTTTACAGGCGCGTTATTGGATGTGTTTTTTAATGACGGACTCCAGAAAAGTGTTCCTTTAACCAACACTGAAAATACCACATATCGCATTCCGATCTCTGCCAAAGACTTGAAACCAACCGGCGCCGATGGGTCATATTTTATTACCCTGGTTCTTGACGCTGCGATTGACTGTGATTTTGAATTCCATAAAACGACCATCGTTGTTAAGAACAATTCTTATGTTATTCTCCCTCGATCAGAGGTTTCTTTAGAATTGGATTTGCGACGTTTGCCGTGGCCGCTTTATCAGGAGAGAACAAACATTGCTTCAACAACCTTGATGGTTTTACCAGATTCCCCTTCAGCCGACGAGATGCAAGCTGGTTTTACTGCCATGGGCGCATTTGGACGAATGACATCCGGCCGACTTCCCATAACCTTCCTGCGTTATTCTGAATTGACGGAAGAACAGCGGCTGAATTCTGACTTGATTTTTGTCGGCAAACCATCTGCGTTCCCTATTCTTTCAGATTTGGCGCTTTCCTTGAAGGTATTAAATGGCAGTTTTTCCTCAACAGAAGTTGGCGCAGAGGATGGCGTTTTGCAAATAATTGCATCGCCTTGGAATCCCTCCAAATCGGTTTTGTTGGTAAGTGGAGCTTCGGATGGTGGCGTAGTGAAGGCTGCGCAGGCGCTTTCGTCCGGCGATATGCAGACAGGTCTCAACCCAAGTTATTCCGTTGTCGCGCAAGTAAATCCCTTTGTAATTGCTGACGGCCAATTGGTAGATCCTCAACAACCGGCCATACTATCTCCCGATGTCAATTTTGATAGTTTAGGGTATCCTGCTGTTACCCTTGATTCGCTAGGGCCAAATTATTTTACCTATGAGTTCAATATTCCTGTTGGATTGGTGCCTTCGGAAAGCCCTTATGCGGAATTTCATTTTAGTAATTCTTCACTGGTAGACCCGGTGCGTTCCGATTTTGCCGTGTACCTGAATGACACGATTGTCGGCAGCGTGCAATTAACCGAGGGTACCTCCAGCTTTACCACCGCTAAAATTGATCTTCCTGCAAGTTTGCTGAAATCCGGGCTGAACCGTCTTGATTTGGTTGTCACCCTTATCCCGCGCGACGAATGTTCCATGTTGGCGTTCTCTGGGCTGTGGGCCACTATCTTCTCCGACTCTTTTTTTCACTTGTCTCTCATCCCATCTCCTGAGCCGATTGCGCTCTTCCGAGATTTGAAGTCGTATCCATATCCTTTTGCGGCAGATACTTCTTTTCGCGATACTACCTTCGTAATCTCTAAAAATGATCCGATTTCTTGGCCGATTGCCGCAAGGATTGCCTATGACCTGGGCGCTCGCGTAGATGGAAATCTTTTAGGATATGAAGTCGCATTTGATGGCGAGATTCCTGAACAAGTTAAACAGGGGCATATCATTTTGGTTGGTACGCCTAAAGAATTAAGTATTCTTGATGAATTATCTGACGCCATGCCTGCGCGATTTGAGCCAGGCAGTAATATTGCAGTGCTGGAAACACAGATAGTCATCTACAGAATTTCTGACCAGAAGAGTTTAGGCTACCTTGAAATATTTGTTTCCCCCTGGTCTGAAAAAGCCGCAGTATTGGGTGTTTTTGGAACCAACCTGACAGGTTTGGATTATGCCTTGAATTCAATCATTAACTTTCAAATCCGTGAAACGCTTTCGGGTAATTTTTCGACATACGATGGCGGAAATCGCGCGATTATTGTCGATACGCGCACGGGTTTGGGTCTTGGAAGGTTTGAATCTTCGCTTGGCACCGAAAATGTTGACACTCAACCTGCCACAGATATTGCAACCCCGGTCGAAGCAGCGGGCGCGCCCGTAAACAATATGCGTAACATGATCATGGTTGGTATTATAGTAATCATAGTGGTTATGGCGGCTGTTGTGCTGGTTGCGCTGCGTTTTTCAAAACGGCGTTTATAATTGCATTCGTAGCCAAAGTGGGAATGGAATTATGTTGAGAAAGCAAGGATTGGTCAATCTAACCCTGAATGCGCTGGTTGAGTCAGGCGCATTCAGGGCGATGCGCCAAATTTCCCCCCCCACCCTTACTGTTTTGAACTATCACCGTATTGCGGATAGCGCGGATCCGACTTTTACATTATTTAAACCCATTGTCAGCGCCACACCGGAACAATTTGCTCGACAAATGGATTATGTAAAAGATGTCTATAATGTGATAGATACAAAACAACTTGCGGCTTGGCTGCATGGCGGGGGCGAACTGCCGCCAAATCCGGCCATCATTACTTTTGATGATGGATATTATGATAACTTATCCAATGCGTACCCAATACTAAAAGAGCGCGGCTTGACTGCCATAATTTTTTTGGCAACAAGTTATATTGGCAGCGTGAACCCGTTTTACTGGGACTTGGCAGCCTATGCGTTTTATCATACTAAAAAGGATTGCGTCCAAACTCTATCCAACTTAATTTGTTGGAGCGATCAAATCAGCCGCGATAAGGCTGTTAATACCTGGGTTGTGTCCGTCAAGAAACTTTTGGATGAGGAAAAACAAAGACAACTGGATATCCTTATACATGATTTGGATGTGGCGATTCCTGAAAACGCGTTTCACGGGCTGCATTTATCCTGGGAGCAGGCGCGTTCCATGACTGATGGAGTAATTGAATTTGGCGCTCATACTGTCACCCACCCAATTCTGACTCGTGTGACCTTTGAGCAGGCAGCGTGGGAGATTTTTGAATCCAAACGGCGGATTGAGGAAGAGATTGGAAAGCCTGTGAATGCTTTTGCTTACCCAAACGGGGGACATGCAGACTACTCTGAGGCTGTTTGTGACCTGGTTCGAAACAGCGGCTGTGATATGGCATTTACGCTTATGCCGGGCCCTGTTTCGCTGGGAAGGGTAAAGAAAAGACCATTCGAGATCCCGCGTGTGTTTTTAGGCGATTGGGACTCTTTTCCTAGGTTTGTCGCAAAACTTTCTGGCGCTGAAGTGATTCGAGAAAAAATTTCTTCCATTCGCAAAAAAAGTAAATAAAACAATTAAGGTTGTTTACAGGCTTTCTGTGTTATGAAAAATTCCTTTAGAGTTCTTCTTGTTATTTTATTTTTGAATCAGGCTTGTTTTTCATTTTCCTCAAATAGCGACCAACAAAACCTAGGAGAAACACCGCCGACTGTCGCCGTAAGACCGACTCCAACCATTGAACTTACAGATGGCGCTGTGAGCCTTTCAATGAAAAAAATGGATGATTTTTTGGTCAATCCTGGCATTGGTTTTCAAGACGGGCCCGCAATCTATGGATTTGTAGGCTTCCCAACAACAGTATCGTATTCTGACAGGCGCAGAATTTCCTGGAATATATTGAATCCGGCGGATGGCGTTTATGATTGGTCTGCGTTGGATCAGCAGTTGGAAGAGGCAGTAGAACAGGGAAATCAGTTCTCGTTTCGTGTTTATACAATGATTGGCGAGGATTTTGGCGGGCATGCCATTCCTCAATGGGTTCTTGACAAAGGAGCCTTATTGTTTGCCAATGGCGAGCCAGACTATTCCAACTGCGTCTACCAGGAAGCATGGGCAACTTTTATCAATGAACTTACGAAGCGTTACGATGGCAACCGCGATATTGCGTTTATTGATATTTCCGGATATGGTAATTTCAACGAGTGGAGCTGGCAGGATCGACAAACCGAATGGGATGATGCCTGGAGCGCAGGGTATGCCTCTGGCGAGGTTTCGCCTGATCTATTTCTCACTCTGGATGGGCAGGCACGCAGGCGGCTGGCGGATATGTTCATTGGCGGAGAGTTTATTGGGCATCGTTGCCGCACCATTAAAGGTGAAGTTTTACAGATAGATTATAAATACCCCGGTTTTCAAACAACCCAGTTGGTAATGCCCTATGCAGGTATCCGCCAATCTGCCCAATATGTTTTTTGGCGCCGTAAGGATGTTGGCATTCGCTATGATTGTTTGGGCGCTGATGGCGAGAAAGTGTATCACGACTTGCAGGAAGTCTTCTCTACAATATGGAAGACAGCCCCTGTAATTTTTGAAATGTGCGTTCCGGAACGGGTAGAGCCCGATGATGCTGATTGGTTATTAAGAACGGCTCATGGCAGCCTTGTTCACAACAACGACTGGCAATATGGGGCAGATGTCTTGGAAGATATAATGCGATATGCGGGTTATCGCTTTTACTTAAAAGATATTGATATCGGATATACTGGACGTCATATCAGCCTTAACATGACATGGCAAAACCTGGGGTATGCCCCCAACTACCCGAAAATGGGGCAGGATTTTAAGCTGCATTACTTTTTGATTAACGCGAACGGAGAATTGATATACCAGATTGTTTCGGGCGCCGATATCTCAACATGGTTGCCGCCGGATGACCTGTCTGCAAGCGAGCCAATCCTTTATCCCGTCAGCGAGTCATTTGATGTTCCAAATGAGATTCCAGCTGGGCAGTATCAATTTGCCCTGGCGATTATTAATGAGCGGACGGAGGAACCGATTTTGCTTCCGCTAGAAGGAAAAAACAAGCTTGGGTACTATGAAATTGCCAAAATAAATGTCCATTGATGGCTTTCGGATAGTATTGCAAGATTTTTTACGCCTAAGTTGTTCGTTATTGTGATATAGTTATTAATTGGCGAGATCATTCCATGAAAAAGAAATTAATACCTTATATTGTTTCTCTGGTGTTCGCAATGATGGTTTCATTGCTCATGCCTTTGCGGGTGACTGCGGATGAAACGCCTCCTCCTCCGACGGAAGAACCTGCTCTGCCTCCCACGGAGGTTCCCTCTCCGATACACGGAGCCCCCCTACCCATTGATGTTAGCCCGACAGAAGAGGCGGTCCACGCTGCAACGGAAGAATCTCCTGCCCCTGTACAGCGCGATACCCTGCCTGTAGCGACCGAAGCGCCTATTGACTCAATAAACGCTGAAGGTTTAGATCAGGAATTCCCATCGGCAACAGACCCGCTTTTAGGTTCGCTTCCCGAAGATACTTCCATTGTCGTGCAAGTGGGTGGAGAGATTGAGCCTTTGGCAACACAAGCGGCTCAAACCGCCATCGAAACCGCCGATCCTATTTGGTGCCCCGCGGGCGCCCCTCCCATTCCAAATGTGGGCGGCTGCACAAGCTCATACGCCACACTTGAGGGACTAATCAACGATATTCTTGATGGAACAATTTCCGCTCCCTCTGCCGATGGCACAATCTGGATTACAAATACCCCAGACGCCTCTGTCAGCCCGATTGAAATTGACGGCTCTGACCCTATGCTTGCCGCATGGAGTAATTATGCGCTTACCATTCAAGGCGGTTGGACCGGAACGCCGGCTGGCGCAATTTCAGGTTCTTCAGTATTTTCGGTTCCCCTCGCCATTCTGAATTGGAATGGCGATGTTACTGTCAATAATCTAACCTTCGACAATGTCGGTTTTACCGGACTGACAGTGGAAACGATTGATGCAGATATTGTGGTTTCGAATGTGACATCTGCCAACAACTCAAGTGCGGGAAGCGGCGGGATCGATTTGTCCGTTAATCAAACACTGAGCACAACGGGCGGAACTGTAACGGTCAGTAACGTTACCGTCAACAACAATAACGGAACTGGTCTGAGTATTGCCGGGCTGGTCACCTTTGTGGATCTGTATAATGTAATTGCCGTGAGTAATGGGTTTGAAGGAATATCCATAGGGTCAGATGGCAGTATCGTTGCTGAAAATATAACTGCTTCAAATAATGGATTAACAGGCGCAGATTTTTCGACAGACGCCTCTTTTACCTTGCAGGGCGCCAATCTTTTTGAAAACAATGGCGGAACCGGCTTGTATATTTTGGCTAATGGCGATGTGACACTTGAGAACATTGTTGCCAACACAAACGGGACGAGTTCTATTTTTGGCGCTGGCGCGGAGATTTACTCCACTACTGGCGGTGTCACTATGTCTGGCGCCAATATTTTTGAGAACAATCTAAATAACGGTGTATTGATCGAAGCAGGCATGGATGTCAGCCTTTCCAACATTACTGCCTCCCAAAATGGCGGCATGGGCTTGGAAATCATTGCTTCAAATGGTAATGTCTCTGTCCTTGGCGCGAATACGTTTGAAAACAATGATTCGCTGGGGTTGTATGTAGAGGCGGATGGCGCTATCGAAACGCAAAATCTATCCACAAATGGAAATAGCGTGGCATTATATTCTGGCGGCAGTATCGTCATGAATGGCGTCAACGTCTTTGTGGGCAATAGCATTGGCTCTGCGGGCTTGCATGCAGAAGCAGATGGCGACATCAATGCAGAAAACCTTACCGTTTCTGGAAGTACAGAGGCGGGTGCGGAACTCATCGCGCAGGGCCATGTAAACCTCTCTGGGATAAATGTTTTCCAGATGAATTCTGGCAGCGGTTTATATGCGCAATCTGGCGCGGCTGGGCATGTGAGTGTTCAAAATATCTCCGCTGTAGATAATGGCGCTATGGGGATTGAATTGTACTCAGGGACTGGAGGTACATTCATTCTTGGTACAAATCTGTTCGCCAATAATCAGTCAATTGGCTTGTACGTCGAATCGGGCGGAGACATCTCCGCTGAGAATATTGAAGCCTCCGGCAATGCTAGCGATGGAGCTTCTTTGACTGCAGTGGGTGATGTTACCCTGAGCGGAACCAATATATTTCAATCAAATACATTGACTGGGTTATATATAGAAGCAGCCGGAAATATTCAGGTGGAAAATGTATCTGCAAATGGCAACCGGATTGGCGCATTGTTCGATTCCACAAATGGGGGCGTGAGCGTTCTCGGCACAAATCAATTCAATAACAACTCGACTCGCGGGGTATCCATTTTTTCAATTGACAATATTTATGTGGAAAATGCAATAGTGCAAGGCAATAATGGGGTGGGGATGCTTCTGGATACGTTTGGTTCCGCCCAAGTCGTTTGTAGCGTTGTTACGGGAAATACAGATTTTGAAATTACGGCATATACGGTTGGTTTTCTCACCCTGGCTGGAACCGATTTTGGCGGCGATGTCAACAATAACCTTAATGTCGATGAAGATTTCTTGATCCTTGTTTCAAATGGTTGTTTTACCTACCCGGTTACGGAGCCTGGTCAGAATGATGAGACACCCGCATCTGACGCGCCTGAGGGTAATTATCAGCCTTTGCCAATCAATTATTTGCCTATTTCAAGCGGCGAAACGACTGGGCTGGACTGCGGGCCATTCAGCGGCGCCATTCTTTCATTGCCCGATGGCGACGGCGTATTTTTGCCTTGTGGCTTTGGTGAAGAAGCGCGTCTTATCGACTTGAACCAGAGCATGTTGCCTGGCGATTTACCCCGTAACAACTTCATGATTGCGGGTATGAATGTTCTTGTGATCAGCCAGGATCAGCCAGTTCAGCCTATTGGTGATACGGGCTCTATCTGGTATTGGTATGTTGGTGAAGATGACGAAGGCAACCAACAAACCTTGATCTTGTTTTGGGATGGCGAAAAATGGGTTGAGACCAGCGCAACCAACCTACCCTTTATTCGGGTGTTTTTCGTCGTTCCTGAGAATATGAAAAGTGCAAATTTGGCAATTCTTTTTTGGGATGGTCTTAATTGGGTTGAATTAACAGACGGGGCAAATTTGGGGGATGGACGTTTTGTGCAAGAAGGCGGAAGATTTGACGGTCGCTATTTTGAAACGGAAGTCAATTTCACAGGAACGTTTGTACTCGTTCAAAAATCAAAGTAGCTTTTTGTGTTTGGCTATTTAGCAAGAAAATTTGAAGCCACCCTTGACCTGAAACAAAATACCGCCCCAGGCAGGAGTCGAACCGATGCCATCCCCTTAATGGGGACAACCGCTGACTAAATAGAAGGCGCCCCAGGCAGGAGTCGAACCCACAACCTACTGATCCGAAGTCAGGCGCTCTATCCATTGAGCTACTGGGGCGTGACCGCGATTATACCTGATTCCTACTGAGGGCAAGACAATCTCTTTGAGACGCCTTTGGTGGGAAATCACTATTATGGCGTCTGAGCCATATTGAGTTTGATCACTTCATAAAGAAAAACATCCACGCTTCCCGCATAATATTCCTGATATGTCGCCTGCCAGACTCAGATGGCGATTTTTCAATTATATGGATTTAGTATAAACACACAATAACTGACATATAAATGAAATTTCCGTTACAATTTGCCCATGAAATCTCTTGCCCTTGTAACCGGCGCCGCCCACCGCCTCGGAAAAGCCTTTGCATTGACCCTCGCCCGTATGGGGTATTCGATTGCTTTGCATTATCGCGGCTCAGTGACAGAAGCCCCAAAGACCGCCGACGAAATTCGCGCTCTCGGTGTGGATTGCCTGCCCATTCGCGCAGACCTGACCATGCCGGATAAGGTGGATCTTCTCTTCTCACTCGTGGACCAGATTGACGCTCCTCTGAAAGTGGTAGTAAACTCCGCGGCTGTAATGCCTGTCGGCAATTCGCGCGATCTCGACC
>DAOTXI010000574.1:0-1627 GCA_034435475.1 Anaerolineales bacterium | reverse complement strand
ATAACAATAATAATGACAATGACGATTCCCAAATCGTTGGGCGAAGCTTTGCTGGTTGACGGATAGCACAAGTCGAAACCAAATCGCCCAACGCATAAGCGCAGGGCGATTTTTTATATACATCATCATACCCCGTCATTGCGAGTGGCGCTTTAGCGCCACGAAGCAATCCCCTCGCAATGACAAAAGAGAGGCACAATGTACAGAACTCATCTATGCGGAGAATTAAGAGCCAGCCATGCCGGGCAGACGGTTACGCTTGCAGGCTGGGTGAATCGACGCCGCGACCACGGCGGGGTGGCATTTTTCGATTTACGCGACCGCGCAGGCATCGTCCAAGTGACCATCAATCCCGACCTGCCCAAGGAAATGCTAGACCAGGTTGCCAGTGTGCGTGGTGAATGGGTTTTGCAGATTGAAGGTGTGGTGCAGAAACGCCCCGAAGGAATGGCGAATCCCAAAATGGAGACGGGAGAGATCGAAGTTATTGCGAAAAACGTGACCGTGCTAAACGCATCGAAGACTCCCCCATTCATGGTCAACACCGATGCGGATCTGCCCGACGAGAACATGCGCCTGAAATACCGCTACATTGACCTGCGCCGTGAACGATTGACCAAGAACATGGTTCTGCGCCACAAGGTTATCAAGTTCATGCGTGACTATCTCGATGCTCAGGGCTTCATTGAAATTGAAACCCCCATCATGTTCAAAGCAACCCCCGAAGGGGCACGTGACTACCTCGTGCCTTCCCGCGTCTACCCGGGACAGTTCTACGCCCTGCCCCAGTCGCCGCAACAGTTGAAGCAGTTGTTGATGGTGGCAGGCATGGACAAGTACTTCCAGATCGCGCGCTGTTTCCGTGATGAAGACCTGCGCGGCGACCGTCAGCCGGAGTTTACGCAACTCGACCTTGAGATGTCCTACGTCCACCGCGATGATGTGCTAGATTTGGTCGAAGGCTTGTTTACCGAAATGATTCCCGCCGTGGCTCCGCACAAGAAATTGTTCTCTTCGCCATGGCCCAGGTTCTCTTATAAGGAAGTGCTCGAACGCTTCGGCTCTGACAAACCTGACTTGCGCTTCGGCATGGAGTTGATCGACGTCACCGACGTGTTGGCGAAGAGCGAATTCAAGGTCTTCCAGTCTGCGCTTGAGGCGGGCGGGGTAATCAAGTGCATCGTCGCGCCGAAATCTGCGGAGATGTCTCGCAAAGAACTCGATGCACTCACGGAAGTGGCGAAGTCGTTTGGGGCGAAGGGAATGCCTTATTTGGCGGTAACAGCCGAGGGCGTGAAAGGAAGCGCGGCAAAGTTCTTTAAGGAAGAAGAACTCTCAGCGTTGAAAGAGAAAACAGGAGCAGGAGTCGGCGATCTGATCGTCTTCGCATCTGATGCTCGTGCGGTTGTGAACAAGACTCTCGGCGGACTACGCTTGTGGTTCCGCGATAAGTTGGATCTTGCCGATAAATCGATGATGGCGTTCGCGTGGGTTGTGGACTTCCCGTTCTTTGCGTTCAACGAAGAGACGCAGGCGTGGGAGTCGGAACACCATCCCTTCACGATGCCGAAGATGGAAGACCTGCCGAAGTTCGACACCAACCCTGGTGACGTGTATTCGGAAGCGT
>DAOTXI010000573.1:0-6841 GCA_034435475.1 Anaerolineales bacterium | reverse complement strand
GTATTGCGTTTTGCGCTTTAATCTCCTATTGCAGGGATTTTTACCCCGGTTTTGTTCGTACCGCTTCCATCATATTCGGCAGGATTTCGATGCGGGTCTGGATGCGGCTGAGTTGGGTCAGGTCTCTTACTTCGATGATGAGTCTCAAGTCGGCGATGCTGCGATTGACGTTGACCGACACATTATTGATGTTGATGCTTTCATCGGCAAGCAGGTTCGAGATGTCGCCCAGCAATCCTTCGCGGTCATAGGCTTTGATCTTGATGGGAATCGGAAAGGTCTGTTCCACATGCCCCCAGCCGACCTTCAAAAATCGTTCGCGGTCTTTCGAATGCAAGATATTCGGACAATCCTGCCGGTGGATCGTCGCGCCGCGCCCGCGGGTGATGTAGCCCACGATCTGGTCGCCGGGCATGGGGTTGCAGCATTTTGCCATCGTTGCCAGCATACCCTTTAAACCGACAACCTCGATTGCATCGGTGGGTTTTTGAGGCGCGGCGGGCGCGTTCGCTTCAAGGATGTCTTTGATCTCATCCTCCTGCGAGAACTGCCGGATGAGTTTGCTAAGGGATAACTCGCCGGTGCCGAGGTCAACGAACATCTCGTCGGGTGTTTTGTATTCCAACTCGCGCGCCAGTTTTTCGAAATTGACTTCGCTGATGCCAAGCCTTTGTAGTTCGCGTTCGAGGGTTTCGCGCCCGGTGACAAGGTTTTGTTCGTCTTCGAGTTTCTTGAACCACACGCGGATCTTAGAGCGCGCGCGTTGGGTCTTGACCAAGCCGAGGTTGTTGTTTAACCAGTCCCGGCTGGGTCCGCCGCGTTTCGCGGTCAGGATTTCCACCGCGTCGCCGGTTTTTAATTCATGGTCGAGCGGAACGAGCTTTCCGTTTACCCGCGCCCCGCGACAGCGATGACCAATGTCTGTGTGGACGTGGTAGGCAAAATCAATCGGAGTCGAACCGGCGGGCAGGTCAATGGCGTCTCCGCGCGGGGTGAAGATGTAGACCCGGTCGCGGAACACATCGCTCCGCATTGACTCGACGAACTCGGCGGCGTCGTTTACGTCTCGTCCCCATTCCATCATCTTGCGCAGGTCTTTGATGCGGTCCTCGAACTGCTTGTCGTGTTTGCCGCCTTCCTTGTACCGCCAGTGCGCGGCGATACCATACTCGGCGTTCATATGCATTTCCTGTGTGCGGATCTGGATCTCAAGCGGGCGTTTGTCTTCGTACATTACCGCCGTATGCAGGGACTGGTAATGGTTGTCCTTCGGCGCGGCGATATAGTCATCGAACTCGCCCGGCACGGGACGCCAGGAGGTATGGATCACACCCAAAGCGGCATAGCAGGACGGCACGTCCGGCACGATCAGGCGCACAGCCCGCACATCGTACAGCAGGTTGAAGGATTTGTCCTTCTTCTGCATCTTTTTGTAGATCGAATAGATGTGTTTTAGTCTTCCGCTGATTTCGGCGCTGATGTTGTTCTTTTCCAGCAGGCGGATCAGGTTTTCCTTGATATCCTCCAACTGCTTTTCGCGGTCGGGTCGGCGTTCTGCCAGCGACCCGGCGATCTCCTTGTATTGCTCCGGCTGGACGTAACGGAAACTGAGGTCTTCCAACTCCCATTTCAACTGCCAGATGCCGAGCCTGTTTGCCAGCGGGGCGAAAATATCGAGGGTTTCCGCGGCGATCCGCTTGCGTTTGTTTTCGGGCATGTGCCCAAGCGTGCGCATGTTGTGCAGGCGGTCCGCCAGTTTGATGAGCACCACCCGCACATCCTCGCCCATGGCAAGGAAGGTCTTGCGCAGGGTTTCGGGGACCATATCCTCTTTGCGCCCCAACAATGCGGGTTTTTGATGCGGGTCTTCATCGTTGTCGTCTAATTCTGCGTGTTGGTCGCCGCGTGAGACGCGCGGCAGGTGGGTCAGTTTTGTCACCCCATCCACCAGGAAGCGAACTGTATCTCCGAATTCGCGGCGGATATCGGACAGTGTGACGGAGGTGTCCTCCACTGTGTCGTGTAACAATCCGGCGGCGACCACGTCTGCCGGGACCTTCAACTCGGAGAGGATGTTTGCAACCGCGATGCAGTGATTGATGTACGGTTCGCCGGAATGGCGTTTCTGTTCGCGGTGCGCCTCTTCGGCGAAGGTGTAGGCATGGATCACCAACTCCCGGTCGGCGGGCGTGTACCGCTCGGGGAGTTGCTCCATCATTTTTTCAAAGGGAATCTCGGCGACCGCTGATTTCATCCCTCAATTTTACTACGCAAGCGGCGTGTCGCTTTTCCGGCGCTACTGACTTGGAGTGCTCAAAGTTTGTAAGTAGATTGGCTCAAGCCGACGTTCTCGGCGGCGTTCTGCGCGTACATCCTTCGCCGAGGGCGGCGAAGGGAGCAGGTCCATCTACATCCTTTTAGCGCACCCTACTGACTCTCTGGGATTTGCCGAGATGAGTTACCTAAAGTAGCGCGACATTAATGTCGCGCTACTTTAGGTTGTCTTTGATCCGGTCACGGATATCGAGCGCATTTCCGAGGATGACGCCGAACACGATCAGGAGAACCATTGCCAGAAGCCCCGCCCAGAGCGCGAACGGCGAATTCCAGAGAATGGGCAGGATGAAAGTGACAGCGACACCCAGGATCAGTCCGTAGAACGGCATGCGGATGATTTTCGGAATATCCGCCCACGCTTCGGAAAGTTTGAAGGATTTTCGCATCCGCCTGGCTTTGGCGGTATAGACTTGTTGATGTTTGCGCTGTTTGACCAATGGGTCGCGGTCGGCGATCTGTCTTTCGCGCAACCTTTTGAGTCTTTCCTGTTCGCTGTTGGGCATGTCAACCTCCAGATGAACTTCTCTCAAAGCGCGGCGGGTATGCTTGATGTTATGGCATCTCTGTTTATAATATTCTACAGGAATTTGCTGAAATGGCCATTACAAACAACGTGACAAGATTTTTGGATTCGCAAAAGGTGAAATACACAGCCCACGACCTGCCGCCCGAAAAATTGGGGGCGGTGGAGGCGGCGCGTTTTATGAATGCGCCGGAGAGACAGGTATTCAAGACCATCGTGACGAAGCGCGAAAAGGGTAAACCTGTGCTGGCGGCCATCCCCGGTCCGCGAGTGGTGGATTTGAAATTGTTGGCGGCATTTTTGGGCGAGAAGAAGATGCATCTACCCACCGAACGCGAAGCTGAGCAACTGACCGGTTTGCAGGCGGGCGGTATCTCGCCCCTGGCGTTGATCAACAAAGGGTTTCAGGTGGTCATTGATTCGTCCGCCCAGGGATTTGAAGACATTTTCATATCCGGCGGGCAGCGCGGATTGAATATCCGAATTGGCGTGAACGACCTGGCGCGGCTGGTCCATGCCCGATTCGGTGACGTGAGCAGGGAGGGGTGAGGTGAGTTAGTATGAGACGAAATCGCCGACAAGAGCATCGTTGACCCAGACGGAAAACCTGCCCGGCGAATATGTGCCCAAAAGAATTTCCGCCTCAAATTGTTGAAATACGTTATCGCATTGGACGTCCGGGTCAATCAGGCTGTAGGCGCTTATAAATACCCTGAATTGTTCGTCCGGGGGGCTGATCTCGACCCGCAGTTCGTTGCAGACGCTGGGCATATACCCGGTGATGACAATTGCGGCGCGTGGAGGTGTGTATTCATATTTTTCTGAGAGGATCACAGAAGTGACTGTCACTGCGGCGACCTGCCTGCCCGCATCCTGCAAATCCGGTTCGTATGGGTTTTCATCCTGCGTGATGCGGTAGGGGGCTGTAACGGTTGGAATTGGCTCCTGGGTTGGTATGGGAGCACATGCCGAAACAAAAATAAAGAGCAATAGCGCGGGAATCTCTGTTGTCAATTTTTTCGCGCATTCAGACAGGGAACGATTCCAGTTTGTCATGCGTATATTTTATACCCGTCTATCGATTACCTTACACTTTGTTTTTGGGACGCTGAAAACGCGGATGAACGCAGATTTTTTTGACAAAACGCCCAAAAAAACACCTTGAATCCGCGTTTTCCGCGCTCGTCCGCGTCCTGATTTAAGAGTGTAAGGTAATCAGACCCGTCTATATATTATTTTGCCAGCCTGGTTGTGGGCGTGCTAGAATAGCCCCGTTTTGCCGCGGCTGGAAAATCACCGGTCTGGGTAAAATAATCCGCATTAACTGCATCAAACCATTGATCGAGAAAGCAGGGAAGAAATGGAAATTTCACTGGCATTGGGCGGCGGCGGCGCAAAGGGCAACGCTCATTTGGGGGTGCTTCGCCGCCTTGAAAAGGAAGGATACAAGATCCGCTCGGTGGCGGGGACGAGCTTTGGCGGTATTGTCGCCGCCCTGTATGCGCTTGGATATTCGCCCAGGGAGATACAAGCCATCTTCGAAGCCGCCGACCAGAAAGCCTTGTACGGACGCGATCATGAGGATGGTCCGTCGCTTCTGGGGCTGGCTGGGGCGCGCGAGTTATTCGAACGTGTCATCGGCGGGAAAACCTTTGCCCATACCCGCATCCCCTGCGCGTTGACGGCGGTGGATATTGACAGCGGAACCGAGGTCATCCTTGATGATGGCAGTTTGAAAGATGCTGTGCTTGCGACCATTGCCCTGCCCGGCATTTTTCCCGTCCAACGCATTGGAGAATTGAATCTTGTGGATGGCGGAGTCTTGAACCCGGTCCCGGTTTCACTGGCTCGGGCGCTCTCCCCGAACCTTCCTGTGGTGGCGGTTGTTCTGAACGACCCGATTGATAAACCGTTGAACCCGTACAGCCTGCCCGTGCCGAGCATTATCCCCCGCGCCATTGCGGACCGCATCTCACGCATCTCCCTCGCCCAGTCTCTCGATATTTTCCTGCGTTCAGTGGATGTATCCAGCCGCTATGTGGCTCATCTGCGCTTGCAAGTGGATAAACCCGAAGTCATCGTCCGCCCGGAGGTGCATCACATTAATCTGCTCGATCAGGTAACCATTGAAGAAGTTGCGCGTTTGGGAGAAGAAGCTTTGGAACAGGTCCTGCCCGATCTGAAACGCGAAACTGCCTGGCTCACCCGTCTCAACCGGCGCGTGTTTGGTAGTAATTGATTCAAGGAGTGCAAAATCTCCAGATTTTGCACTCCAAAGTCAGGAGACTTTGGAGTCCGTCATGAGCCGAGATTTAAGAAAATACAAAAGCTCCACAGATACGCGACTTGTCGCCGGCGCGATTGCCTTGTTGTTCGTTGCGGGGCTGGGATTGATCTGGCTGATCTACGGCTTCGGCGCGGCGGTCACCGGTTTTCTCTGCATCCTCGCCGCCTTCGTGCCCATCGGGCTGATCTTTATATCTTTATATGGAATGGACTGGATCGTAAAACGTGCAAACCCGGACGATAACCGAAACGATTGAATTCAACGGCTGGACGGTGCGAATCCGCCCGGCTGTTTCTGAGCGTTCGCGCCTGCTGGTCATGCTCCACGGATGGACCGGCGATGAAAACTCGATGTGGGTCTTCGCCCGGAATTTTTCCGACAAGAACCATTGGATCATTGCCCCGCGCGCGCCTCATAACGCCGACCCGCAGGGATTCTCCTGGCGACCGCCTCAGCCTCTTAATTTTGGTCGTCCCAGCCTCGAAATGCTTTTGCCCTCCGCCAAGGCGTTGATCCGGCTAGTGGACGAGTACTCCGCTTCGGTCGGGATCGAGGCGGGTCAAATCGATGTAATTGGATTCAGCCAGGGCGGGGCAATGGTCAACGTGCTGGGAATGCTCTTCCCGCGGCGAATCCGCAAGATGGGGGTGCTGGCGGGCTTCCTGCCATCCGGGTTGGATGCGTATGTGGAGAAGTGCGCGCTGGAAGGCAAACGGGTTTTCGTGGCGCACGGCACACTGGACGAACTCGTGCCAATCGAACGTGCCCGTGCCTCAATGGAGATGATGGAGAAAGCGGGAGCCTCGATCGTTTATTGCGAAGATGAAGTGGCTCATAAACTGAGCGCAAACTGCCTGCGCGCGCTCGAAGAATATCTCGCCGATTAATCCTGCTCTCACCACTCCGTTGACGATGCCTTTGTTTGCAGGTATGCTTGCCAAAAATTGTAGGGGCGACCTGTCAAGGCTTTGTTCTCCAATCTTGTGCAAAGGGAGGGTCGCCCTGCTTGATCAAAATTTTTTGCCAGCAACAGGGCGACCCTTTCTTTCATGCCCAGGGTATTTGTAAGACTTTGACGGGTCGCCCCTACGGAATGTTCAGGTAAATTGATGAGAAAATATATCTCTCGACGCGATTTTATAAAACTTGCCGGGCTGGGGCTTGGCACACTGGCGTTTAACCGGATCACGCCCCACGATGTTGATTACCGCTGGGAAATTTTCAGCCAACCCAAACGCCTGCCGCAATTTCCGGGCAGCGCCATCATCGGGCGTGTGACCGAGCCGGATGTCGACATCCGCAATCGCCCGACAAACGACCCGAATCAGAATACATCCATCGGCAATCTCGGCGCGGACACGCTTGTCGAATGGAATCGTGAAGTGGTTGGCAATGTCATCGGCGGGCTGACGAATCAGCGCTATATCGAGACCCCGCAGGGATACGTCTACGGTTCGGTCGTCCAGCCGACGAAGAACCTGCCGAACATACCTGTTACCGAACTGCCCAATGGACAGGGTTTCTGGGCTGAGGTGACCGTTCCTTATGTTGACCTTGCGCATGAAGGGATTGTCGCTTCGCCGTGGCTGCAAGATCACATTACGTTTAACTTTCCTCCGCGCCTGTATTATGGGCAGGTAGTGTGGATGGACCAGGTGCGCACGAACAACGGCTTCCCGGAATACCGCTGGAAT
>DAOTXI010000572.1:0-2366 GCA_034435475.1 Anaerolineales bacterium | reverse complement strand
GGCTGACCATGCTCCGTGAGCTCAAACGTACCGACTGGCTCGACCTCAACGGCGCGGGCTTGCTTCCCGAATACCGTGGCTCCGGCGGGATGGCGATCCTATATAGCGAGATGTTCAAGTCTGTGAAAGAGTCTGGGCAGTTCAAACATGCCGAAGTCATTCAGATCGGCGTGGAGAACGAAGCGATGCAGAGGGATTTGGAAAACTTTGGGATTAATTTCTATAAAACCCACCGGACGTATCAATTATCTCTGTAGGGGCAACCCGTTCCAATCTTTGAGAGCCATATTGTGCTGTAGGAGGGTTGCCCGAATTACGGCGTCAAGAGCTATCCATGCAATTTCTGCAAAATGAAAAGCGATGTCCCCTGCCCGGCGCAAACTTCAGTTTGCGGTACGAACCGTTTTATGCCATTTTATACACTGCCAGCAGAATGGATAGGTCCGCCGCGATGTGACCGAGGACGGGGGTGAGCAGGCTGCCGTCTTTTCGATATATCTGCCGCCAATACCAGCCGACGAAGGTCAGCGCAACAACCATGAAGAGGATCGAGAAGGGGTGCGCTTTGTTCCACACGACCATGATGTGATACCCGGCGTAGATAAGATCGCCGGGATAAAAACCTTTCGTTTCACTGCCTAAAATGCTGCGCCAGAAATATTCCTCGAAGAACGGGTTGACGAGCGTAAAGTAGGCGATGAACCAAACCCAGGTGGAACCGCTCAAGCCGATCTCTGCAAGTTGAATGCCGAGGTCGTCTGCGACTTGAAAGAAATCGCGCAGGAGGTATAAGCCAAATCCGCTCGCGGCGCAGAGGAGGATCGTGAGGAGGGTAAGCTTTCCATTTGCCGGTTTATAAAAGATATTCAACGGCAGGGCTGGGCGCAAAACAAAAAGCGTAAGCAGGATGGCGATATGAAAGCCCAGCAGGGTCATCCAGGCGTTTTTGAGAAAGAAGAATCCGACCCAGACGGTGAGATATGGCAGGATGGGGGCGAGGTGTTTGGGGTTCATGTATTTATGACCGCCGTTAGCGGTCGGCAGTCTGTTGCTCGAAATTTTGCCGTTTTGCATAAGTACTCTGTAAAGAAAGTAATTCTGTATTTTTAATGTCATGCTGAGCGAAGCGAAGCATCTCTACGACAGCCCCAGAGACCCTTCGCCTACGGCTCAGGGTGACAATTTTAGTGGCAGAGACTTCAAACCTGGTTTACGGAGTGATAAGTCTTGTATTACTTGATCTCTGTAATGATCGTCCGCTTTGCCCCAGCGGACAATAACGCCTCCGCCACCGACTCAGCCGCGTCATGATCCACGAGCGCGATCATATTGCCGCCGCGTCCGCCGCCGCTGAGTTTGGCTCCGAGCGCACCTGCTTTTCTGGCGGCTTCGACCAGCCTGTCGAGTTCTGGCGAAGAGACGGTCAACTGCTGGAGGAATTCGTGGTTATGGTCCATCAACTCGCCGAGCAGTTCAGGTTTGCCGCTTTCGATGGAGCGGCGGGCGATGAGGGAAATCTGCCCGATCTCGTCGAAGAGTTCTTCATAGCGGCTGGCGTCTCTCAACCATAGGCGGCGCACATCGCCAACGGATTCCTTTGTCGGCGCGGGGATGCCGGTGTCGCCGATGACGATGGTGAAGGGTTTGCCGCATTTGAAGGTTTCGGTGGGCTGCCCCTTGATGTAATAGACCGGCATGTTGTAGGTGATGACGGTGTTGTCAATGCCGGAGGGTGTGCCGTGGTGGAGTTTTTCGATTTCGTAAACGAGTTCGTTGATTTGGTCATCAACTAATGGATGGCTGAAGAATGCAGAAAGAGCGCGGATGATCGCAACAGAGACGGCCGCGCCGGAACCGAGTCCGGCGGCGACGGGGATGGTCGAGCTGATGGTGAGGGAAAGGTTTGGGAGCGGGGAAATGCCCAGAGCTTGGATCGTTTTCAGGATAACCGAACCAATTGGATGGTCAGGGGGAAGCGAGGGCAGGTCTGAGGTGAGTCCGATGCCGGGGGCGCGAATCCGAATGCCAGGCTGATTTGACTCCGAGACTTCGACATCCACCTGAACTTGATTGACGGGAACTGCAAGCGCGGGACGGTTATAGACAACGGCATGTTCGCCGAAGAGGATGATCTTGCCGGGCGCGGAGGCTCTCATGCAAAATAGAAAATGACGATGACGGTTGCCGCCCAGAGGAGCATGGCGAATTGGAATGGACGGTCGGAGAGCAGGATGTCTTCGGGCGCGCCGCCTTCGTGCTTGACTTCGACAAGGTAAAGGTAGCGGAAGATGGTGTAAACCACGAAGGGGATCGTCAACATCATCGAGTGGTTATCAGGAAGGTTGGGCGCGGAGAAGGTGTAAAGC
>DAOTXI010000571.1:0-7718 GCA_034435475.1 Anaerolineales bacterium | reverse complement strand
GATATGAATGCCGTTGCGCTCCGTGAAGATGTACGGCTTCATACGGGGGTCCCACTTGTTGGTTCGGTGCCCAAAATGGACGCCGCTCTCAAGCAGGGCTTTCATGGATATATTTGCCATGGTTCTCCAATTTTTCCGTCCTCCAACACTCGCTTGTGCGGAACGGAATGAGTTTAGCGGGGTTGATGACCCGCTCAGGGACGCTTTTGCCCGTCCCAGGCAAGATGATCGGCGCTTTTTGAGCGCCGGAATGCGATTATAACACAGGATTTTTTGAGAGGATCATTTTGGGGAGCCAGGGAATGGTGTGTTTACCTTTTCCCCCATTTACGTGTATACTGCCAGCCATGCCAAAGTTTTACACGCCACGCGAAGCCAATAATTTGCTTGAGATCGTCCGACCGCTGGTGGGAGAGTTGATGAAGATCGGAGAACGAATCCGCGAGCGCCAGCCGGAGATTTGGGCGGTGGTGGAAAAATCTGCGGGCAATGGCGGCAACCCGGAGTTAAGCCGGTTGCTGCCCGACTTCGACCGGCTGGATGCGCTTCTGCATCGTTTGCAGGATATGGGGATCGAGGTCAAAGACCTGACATTGGGGCTGGTTGACTTCCCGGCGTTAAAGGATGGCAAGGCGATCTATCTGTGTTGGAAATATGACGAGGGGCTAATCCAGTTTTGGCACGAGGTCGAGGCGGGGTTTGCGGGTCGTCAACCCATTGATTGGGAATGAATCCGAAGGCAATCCAATTTCATCGAATCCCTGGAGCAGAGATGAGCGCTACCACTATTGGACGTTATGAGATCGAATCGGAGTTAACCACCGGCGGCATGGGAGTCATCATCCTTGCGAAGGACCCGTACATTCAAAGGCAGGTGGCTATCAAGGTGTTGATGTACAGCCGCACGCTGGAGGATGTGTACCGCGAATTTTTCCAGAACGAAGCCGAGATCATTGCCGCGCTCGAACATCCCTGCATTGTGCCTATCTATGATTTTGGCTGGCACGGGCAGCAACCTTACATTGTAATGCGTTACATGTCCGGCGGAAGTTTACAGGACAAGATCAACGCGGGTGAGATCAAAATGACCGAGGTGGGGCACATTCTGAAACGGGTCTCCGATGCGCTTGACGCCGCCCATGCCAAGGGAATCATCCACCGCGATATCAAACCCTCCAACATCCTGTTCGATTCGTCGGGAGAAGCCTTTCTTTCGGATTTTGGAATCGCCACCTCGAAATCCTTCAAGGATGACGATGGCGAATGGCTGGTGGGGACGCCCGCCTATATGAGTCCGGAGCAGGTGCAGGGCAAACAGGTGGATGGACGCTCGGATGTGTACGCCCTGGGTGTGACTCTCTATCGCCTGCTTGCAGGACAGTTGCCCTTTTCCGGCAGTTCAACCACGGCTTTGATCAACGCCCATGTGGAAATGCCCATACCGGACATCCGCGCCATCAAGGGGAATCTGCCTTCTGTGTGGCAGGAGGTTGTGGCGAAGGCGATGGCGAAGGACCCGAAAGACCGCTACGCCACCGCGGGCGAATTGGCGCGCGACGTGAATGAAATTGTGACGGGGAAGTGGTTCTTGAGAAAACTGTAGTACCGACTTAAGTCGGTACTACCGCAAAAATCTGGAGAATAATGAACAAAGGAATTTGGTACGGCATTGCGGCATACGCAATGTGGGGGTTCTTCCCGATCTATTGGAAGTTGCTGCACGATGTGCCCGCCCTGCAATTGCTCGGGCATCGCATCCTTTGGTCCTTCCTGCTTCTGCTTGCCTTCATCTTCATCACAAGGCAATGGAAAGACTTTCGCTCGGTTGCCTTCAACGGCAAGACCCTGCGGATCTATACCGTCGCGGGCGTGCTGCTCTCCCTCAACTGGTTAATCTACGTCTGGGGGGTCAATGCCGGCTTCATCGTCGAGACCAGCCTTGGCTACTTCATCAACCCCCTGCTCAGCGTTTTATTCGGTGTCATCTTCCTGCGCGAGAAACTGCGCCCCATGCAATGGGTCCCCGTTGTCATCGCCGCCATCGGTGTGACCTACCTCACCGTCACCTACGGACGCCCGCCCTGGATCGCGCTTTCGCTGGCTGTCACCTTCGGCTTGTATGGCTTGGTCAAAAAACTTTCGCCGCTCGGCTCGGTCTTCGGGCTGACTCTCGAAACAGGTATCGTCTTCCCGATTGCATTGATTTATCTCATCTTCATCCAATCGGGAGGGGCGGGCGCATTTCTCAACAAAGGCATGACCGTGGATTTACTACTCGTCGGCGCGGGTATTGTCACCACCATTCCCTTGCTCATGTTCGCCTCTGCCGCCAAACAGATCCCGCTCAACATGATCGGCGTCCTGCAATATTTTGCGCCCACCATTCAATTCCTGATCGGCGTATTCATTTACAAGGAACCCTTCGATCACACGCGCCTGATCGGGTTCAGCATCGTCTGGCTGGCGTTGGTCATTTTTTGGGTCGAGAATCTCATCGCCCATCGCGCGCCTGTCCAACCCATCCCCGAACTTGGAGAATAACCGTGAAGATTCTTTTCATCGGCGGCACTGGGCTGATCAGTTCGGCATGTTCCGAACTTGCCGTCAGGCGCGGGCATGAAGTCTTTCTTTTGAATCGCTCTGCTTCGACGAAGTATCCCGCGCCGCAAGGTTCGACGACTCTACAAGCCGATATCCACGCTGATTCAGCGCATCTTTCCGCGCTGTTGGCGGGTCAGCGCTTCGATGCCGTGGTGGACTTCCTGTCCTTTACCCCCGAGGACATTCAACGCAACCTCTCCCTTTTCCGTGACAAAACCGGTCAGTTCGTGTTTATCTCTTCAGCGAGCGCCTACCAGAAACCGGTGAAGAATTACCTCATCACCGAAGAGACGCCGCTGGAGAATCCCTTCTGGCAGTATTCGCGGGATAAGATCGCCTGCGAAAGCCTGTTGATGGACGAATACCGGAATAATAAATTCCCCGTCACCATCATCCGCCCGTCGTTGACGTATGGACCGACACAAATCCCCCTGATCTACGGAAGCTGGCTCCACCCGTGGACGCTGGTCTCGCGTATGAAGCAGGGCAAACCTGTCATCGTCCCCGGCGATGGGACTTCGCTCTGGGTCTTAACCTGGAACGCGGATTTTGCCAAAGGTTTGCTTGGCTTGCTCGGTAATCAGCGCGCAATCGGCGAAGCCTTTCACATCACGTCAGACGAAGTTCTCAGCTGGAACCAGATCTTCCTCGAAGCGTATCAAGCCCTGGGCGCGGAACCGAGGCTGGTCCACATCTCCTCAGACCTGCTTGTGAAGTACGATGAATCCGCGCTGGGCACGCTTGTTGGAGATAAATCCAACAGCGTGGTTTTTGATAACAGCAAGATTAAACGGTTCGTCCCGGATTTTCATTGCGAAGTGAAATGGAGCGAAGGACTGCGCCGCGCGCTGGCATGGTACAAAGCGCATCCCGAATTCCAGACCATTGACCATGACGCGAATGCCAGATGGGATAGAATCCTTAAAATCTATTCGAGCGTAGGGAGTCGAATGCCTCCCGACTTTCGACAATAAAACAACTTGTGGAGGTTGTGATGGCTGCCAAAAAGAAAGGTGTGATCGGGATTTTGACAGGCGGCGGCGATGTGCCGGGATTGAACCCCGCCATTCGCGCAGTGACCATCCGCGCATTACGCGAAGGCTGGCAGGTGATCGGTATTCGCCGTGGCTGGGGCGGGCTGATGGATGTGATCCGCGATAAAAACGCCGATAACAGCAATAATTATCAGATCCTTACCGAAGAGATTGTCAACCGCGCGGGACGCACCGGAGGGACCTTCCTGCATACCTCGCGTACCAAGCCGAGTTCTGTGAAGAAGTCGAGCGTCCCGCCACATTTGCGCAACCAGTATAAGGACGAAAAGAACGACCTAACCCAGGAGGTTTTAAAGAATCTCGATTTCCTCGGGATCGATTCGCTCATCCCCATCGGCGGCGACGACACATTGAGTTATGGCGTGCGCATGTATCAGGAGGGGGTCAAGGTCATCGCCATTCCCAAGACAATGGATAACGATGTGCCTGGTACGGATTACTGCATCGGCTTCAGCACCTGCGTCACGCGCACAATCTCGCTGACGAACAGCCTGCGCACGATTGCGGGTTCGCATGAACGCATCCTTGTGCTTGAGGTATTCGGGCGTTATGCCGGTTTTACCGCCATGCTGCCGACGATGGCGGGCGCGGCAAACCGCTGTGTGATCCCTGAGTTCAAATTCAATATCGAGCATCTCACTGAATTGCTCATCAAAGATCGCAAGGCAAACCCGAGCAACTATTCGGTATTGCTGATCTCGGAAGGCGCGATGTACGAAGGCGGTGAGATGGTCTTTACCGACCGCACCACCGATGCCTATGGTCACGCAAAGCTGGGCGGAATTGGCGACCTTGTTTCGGCACAGATCAAGGAATTATCGTCGAAGTACAACGACGGAAAACCCGTGGACGTGGTCAACCAGAAGCTCGGTTACATGGTGCGCGGCGGCGACCCGGATGCGATTGACTCGATTGCCCCGATGGCCTTTGGCAACCTCGCGCTCGACCTGTTGTTGAAGGGCATTCATGGACGTCTTGTGGTCTTGAAGAACGGGCGCTATGACAATGTCCCGCTGGATGTGGTGACCGCCACGAAGAAGGTGGTCAACGTCAACCACTTCTACGATACCGACCGCTACCGCCCGATTTACGAAAACTTCGAGATGAAGCCACTCTTCATCATGACGAGCGAAGGGTAGCCGGTTGCTTGACCAATGCCCGGGTGAGAAATTCATCCGGGCGTTTTGATTAACTCACCTTACATGACTTTGCATAGGGGCGACCCGTCAAGGTATTACAAGTCATACTATCTTACAGCAAGGGTCGCCCTTGCTGGCAGGTTGGCGCTTTCGTCACAGGGCGACCCTTTCCTTATAACAGGATTGATGAAGGATTTGGACGGGTCGCCCCTACTGCGTACCATCAGTTATTAATTGGACTAAATTAGTTATAATCACGAAAATTTTTCAGGAGAGAATCTTATGAACTTCGCAATGTGGAAAAAGGCACTGCAAATCATCCCGTCGGTATCAAAGGAGGAATGGGACCGGCTTGACATTATTTCCAAATGGCTGATCTCGACCCGCGCCGCCGTGCTCATCATGACCTTCATCTCCGCGGCATTGGCGGGTCTGTTTGCCCTGCGAGACGGCGCATTTTCCTTCCTGCCCTGGCTGGCTTTGGTTTTCGGTCTCATCATGGCTCATGCCAGCAATAACATTTTCAACGACTACACCGATTTCGTGCGCGGCGTGGACAAGGACAACTACTACCGCAACATCTACGGCGCCCAACCCATCGCCAGCGGATTGATGACCCCGCGCCAGCACCTGACTTATTTCGTGGTGACTGCCGGGCTTGCCTTCCTTGCCGGTTTGTATTTGATCTTCGTCAATGCGAATGACCCTATTGTCTGGGTCCTGCTTGGGCTAGGCGCATTTTTTGTGCTCTTCTATACCTGGCCCCTCAAATACATCGCTCTCGGCGAAGTGGCTGTGCTTTTGGTCTGGGGTCCGCTCATGATCGGCGGCGGATATTATGTGCTTGCCCACACCTGGGACTGGAACGTTGTCCTGGCCTGCCTGCCCTACGCGCTCGGCGTGACCACCGTCATCTTTGGCAAGCATATTGACAAACTGGATAAGGACAAGGCGAAGAACATCCACACCCTGCCGGTGGTGCTTGGCGAGAAAATCTCTCGTTACACCGTGCTGGCAATGATGGTCATTCCGTATTTCCTGACCGCCTATTTGATCGTCATCAAATTCTTCACTCCGATCATGGCGATTGTCCTTTTGGCGATCCCCACCTTCCTGCGCGTGTACCCGGTCTTTCTCAAGCCGAAACCGGAGACCAAGCCCGAAGGTCCCGAAGGACGCGGCTGGCCCCTGTATTTCGTCGGCTTCGGTTTCTACAATAACCGCGCTTTCGGCATGTACTTCATGCTCGGCTTGCTGCTGGATATTATCATCCGCATAGTACCGGCGACGCAGAATTTCTGGCGGTAAACTCCGCTCGATGAACAGCAACCAGCCTCCCCGTCCGAATGGATGCGGGAGGCTGGTTGGTTAATTCGTCAACCAGGCGAGGCTGATCACGAGAGAGTAATGGGAAATTATAGTATTACTCCGTGAAATCTACGCCAATCGCGAAGATTTTGCGCAGTATGTAGTACGACAAACTTTAGTTTGTCCCTGCGCAAGGTGCAAACTGAAGTTTGCGGTACAACCGAGTTACGGATTACACATCACGGATTATGTTATGCGTAATTTTTGAAGCGCCGGTCAGATGAATCCGAACTGGCTTGCGGCGAGGATGGCGCAGACGCCCATTGAGTTGACGGTGAAATGCAGGAACATGCCGGGGAGGATGGACCCGGTGCGCTGGTACATATAGGCGAATAACGCCCCGAGCAAAAAGGTGGGGATGAGAGTGGCGATCTGCCCGTGGAAGAGGGCGAAGATGATGGAGCTGAACATCAGCGCGTTGACCCAGCCGTATTTTTCGCGCAGTCCCTTGAAGAGGAAGCCGCGGAAGAAGAGTTCTTCGGTGAAGGGGGCTACGATGGCGGTGACGAAGGCGAAGAGGAGGGGCGAATCGATATTGCCGAGAATTTCGATGATGGTGTCTGCCTGGGTGACGACTCCCAATGCCATCATGACCAGGTTGTTGATGATGACGAGGATGTAGGTGGCGGCGAGCAATCCGCAGCCGAGGGCGAGGGCGTTGCGGTCGAAGCGCCGCAAACCCAGTTCGACCCACGCGACCTTGCGGATGGCGAAGATGATCGCAATGGGAATCAGCAGGATGAATTCGAAAGTGGCGACGATGAACAGGTTCAGGGTTTGGGAGCCGTCGAATTGGGCGATGAAGAGGAAGTACGCCGCCAGCAGGATGAGCAGAATCCCAAGCCCGAGCCAGGAGTCGTTCGCAGTCCATGTGGCAGGCTGGGGCAGGGAGGGAGGCGCAGAATCCGGTGGGAAGACAGGCGTTTCGTTCGGATTGTCATTCAGCGGCGGTTGATCCATTGTCCTCTTCCAGTTCCCGATAGACGAACCATTGACCCTTGCGGTCGTCCACGTTTTTCATGGCGCGGTCGTAGTAGATGTCGAAGATGCGCCCGGTGTGTACCGTGACTCTAAAATAAAACCGCCCAACGTTGAGCGACCCGCGCGTGGCGGCAATACTTGCATGAGCGGGTCGCATGTTGTTTGCCATCCGCCCGTGGCGGGTGAAGTCGGTCCATTCGGAGAGCGAGGCGGTGATTTGAAAATCTTCGCCGCTCCAGGTGAATCCGTTCGGGCAGTGCGGGGCTTTCTCGCGCACGGGCGGCTCGTCGAAGCGGACTTCGATGGGTTCGTCGTAAAAGTGGATGGGGGTAAGTTCGGTCATTTGTTTGAATAAGCCGTGTTTCAAGTGAGCCGGGAGAAGAACGTCTGAAGGCTTTGAGGCGAAATTTTAGTCGTCCTGCCAGCCTTCGGGACGGTTTCAGGAGGGCGCACGATGCGGGACGATCAGCTCGGTGATGAGGGTTCCGATCAGGATCAGGCTGAGGATGTCAAGCAGGGTCGTCAGCCCCCATAAGCGGAAGATGGAGGATGCCAATGCGGCAATAGTCAGAAC
>DAOTXI010000570.1:0-1714 GCA_034435475.1 Anaerolineales bacterium | reverse complement strand
GAAAACGTGACAAATATCACCTGAAAAATTGACAAGGGGTATTGGGGGGTGGTTTGTCCTTTATGGTACAATGCGCGTTGACTTGTAATACAACCTTTCCCACTGGAGAGTCCTACATATGAATGAGTGGATCTACGTTGCGCTTTTTATCGTTGTCGGTTTGGTGATTCCCATTGGCGCCATTGCGGCGGGGTTCATCCTGGGTCCGAAGAAGCCCAACCCGGTGAAGGAATCGACATACGAATGCGGCATCGAACCGGTGGGAGAGGCGTGGATCCAGTTCAAGGCGCAGTATTATATTTTTGCGCTGGTATTTCTGGTCTTCGATGTGGAGGCGGTGTTCCTGTTTCCATGGGCGGTCAAACTTGGGCAACTTGGTTTATATGCCGTGCTTGAGGGCATTATCTTTGTGGCAATCCTTGTTGTTGGTCTGGTTTATACCTGGCGCAAAGGGATGTTGGAATGGGCGTAAATAAGCAATAAATTGGAGAGAAGGCTGACGGGAGAAGTCCTTTCAGCCTTTTCTTTGTGTATAACCTGCGTATACGCAAAAAATGGAGTGATTTATGAGTTTTTGGAATGACCCCTTGAAAATCGCCGCGGATTGGCTGGAAGGTGTTTTCACTGGCTGGGGCATGGATGCGATCCTTGCCCATGTGCTGGTTGCATTCCTCGGCATTCTACTGCTCATCATGATTTTGATGGTGCTGGATATTTTCCTGGTCTGGATCGAGCGCAAGGTGGTGGCTCGTTTTCAAGACAGGCTTGGTCCCAACCGCGTTGGCCCGTTCGGGTTGATCCAGCCGTTCGCAGACATCATCAAACTCATTATCAAGGAAGATACGACCCCCGGCGGGGCGGACAAGGTGGTTTATAACCTTGCGCCGATTCTTTCGATGATGTCGGTTTTGATCTTGTGGGCGGTGGTGCCGCTCGCGCCAGTGATGCTCGGCACGGATCTAAATGTCGGCGCGCTTTTTCTGATTGCGGCAGGCGCCATCGGCACGCTTGCGATCATCATGGCGGGCTGGGGTTCGAACAATAAATTTGCCATGATCGGCGGCTTTCGCCAGGTGGCGGTGATGGTTGCCTTCGAAATCCCAATGCTGACCATGTTGATGATCCCTGTTATTTTTTCAGGGTCAATGAACATGAATGCGATTATCGAAGCCCAAAACACCTGGTACTTCATTATTTCCCCGCTTGGCGCGTTGATCTTCCTGATCGCGGCCATTGCCGAACTCGGTCGCGCTCCCTTCGATCTTGCGGAAGGCGAATCAGAACTGGTCTCCGGCTTCAATATCGAATACTCCGGCATGAAGTTCGGGATGTTCTACGCGGGCGAATTGCTGCACGCCTTCACCTTCGGCGGTTTTTGGGCGATCCTGTTCTTTGGCGGGTATCGCTTCTTCGGTCTGGAGCAGGTCAGCCCCTTCCTCGCCATTCTCATTCTTGTCATCAAAGCGATGCTTGGGTATTGGGTCATCATGTGGGTCAAGTACACCATGATGCGCATCCGCATTGACCAGATGCTTGCCTTCAACTGGAAGTTCCTGACTCCGTTGGCGTTTGCCCTGCTTTTGGTGACGGCTCTGATGAACGCGCTTCTTTCCAGCGCCCCTGCCTGGCTCTACGCCCTCGGCATGTTCCTCGCGAATGTGCTTACCGGCTGGGTTGCTCTTGAGATTGCCCGTTCCACGACGAAGCAGGAACG
>DAOTXI010000569.1:0-2606 GCA_034435475.1 Anaerolineales bacterium | reverse complement strand
CCGTGATGTTGCCCACATGGATTTCGGCATTGGCATACGGCCAGGCGACGGCGACTAGGATGGTTTCGGTCATGGTGGAACTCCGTTCTTCGATATTCGGGATTCGATATTCGATGTTCAAATATCGGCTTTTCTCAAACAAAAAGGCTGTCCGCGAAATGGACAGCCCGGTTTTTCTGGGTTGAAAAACTATGCTTTCCACTTGGCGCAGGGGGACATATCCATTTGCATGGCCATGGTCATTGGCACCATTGGGTAAGCGGAAGTTAATTTCATGGGCGGTATTTTACAACAAATCCATCATTTTTGCGAAGGGTAGATTCTGGTTAGGGATGGTGACGGATTCTTCCTTGTTCCGTTTTTACCCCCTGTAGGGGCCCTATTCAGAGTAACCTTAATTGCTTAACACTTTAATGTGTCATACTGAGCGTAGCGAAGCATCTCTACGACGGTCCCAGAGACCCTTCGCTACCGCTCAGTGTGACATTTTGTAAGGCGATTTATGTTAACCTGAATAATAATTATCGGTTTATTACATTACCGAATTGTAATTTGGGACACGGTTTCCTGTGCTACACTAAGAAAAACCTTTCCTAGTTCAAACCCCTGCAACCTGTCGGGAGATGCCTTATGGAATGGATAAAAAATAAGCAAATTCGGGAATACGCCCTCTGGGGATTTTTGGGCGGCTTTTGCTTTGTGGCGGCTGGCACCTGGATGGAGATTGCCCTGGAAGATTTGCCGCGTGATCTCTCGTCCATTTTCACCGCCCAGGTTTCCAATCCGCTCCTATGGGTGATCGATACCGCGCCCCTGGTTTTGGGGTTTGTGGGAGGTTTGATTGGCTCGCAAAAGGACCTGTTTGCGAGGGTGAGCCAGGCAAAACATGAGTGGGAGACGGTCTTCGACGCATCATCCGACCCGACCTTTGTCATCGATCCCCAGGGGGTGATCCAGCGCTGTAACCACGCTTCCATTGACCGACTCAATACCTACTACGCCAATGTAATTGGAAAACAACTGATCGAGGTCCTTGCCAGCGAGTCGTGGGACGAGTTGAGGCGCATCGAGAACACGGGCAGGGAGTATCCCTGGTTGGGGCGTCTGTACGAAGTATTCATATCGCCGGTGAAAGGAGATGACTTCGCCGGGAATGAGATTGTCATCCTGCATGATGTGACTGTGCGAAAACAGGCTGAGGAGAAACTTCGCCAGCTGTCCCTGGCGGTGGAGCAAAGCGGTTCCAAGATCGTCATTACCGATACGCAGGGCAATATTGTTTACGCCAACCCAAAATTCTCCGAGACGACAGGCTATGCGCTCGAGGAGGTCCTTGGGAAAAATCCGCGTGTCTTGAAATCGGGCCATACCTCGCCGGAGGAATATACACAGCTGTGGAAAACGATCACAGCCGGCGGAGAGTGGCGCGGCGAATTTCACAACAAGAAAAAGAACGGCGAACTCTACTGGGAATACGCCACCATCTCGCCGGTCACAGACGAAACAGGCAGGATCACCAATTTCCTGGCGGTCAAGGAAAATATCACCGAACGCAAGCGCATCGAATCCGAAGTCCTGCGCCAGAAACAGTACTTCGAAGCGCTGGTGGAAACCAGCCCGGTCGCCGTGGTCGTGCTCGACAACGAAGAGAAAATCGTTTCCTGCAACCCTGCTTTCGAAAAACTATACGGTTATGAACGCCGCGAAGTGGTTGGCGCTCTGCTTGATACCTTGATTACAACTGCCGAGACCCACCATGAAGCTGAACAATATACGCACGAGGTCATGGAGAAGACCGTGCATTTCGCCAGCAAACGCCGCCGCAAGGATGGCTCGCTTGTGGAAGTGGAAATTTTCGGCGCGCCGGTGATTGTGAATGGGAATAAGGTTGGCGCGATTGCCATTTACCACGATATTTCCGATCTCGTGCGTGCCCGCCAGGAAGCCGAACAGGCGAACCGTTCCAAAAGCGAATTTCTTGCCAACATGAGTCACGAGATCCGCACGCCGATGAACGGGGTGATCGGCATGTTGGAACTGGCGCTGGATACGTCCCTTACGCCCGAGCAACAGGATTTTTTACAAACCTCGCTCAAAAGCGCCGAGGCGCTCCTTTCCCTCCTGAACGATATTTTGGATTTTTCGAAGATCGAGGCTGGCAAACTCGAACTGGAATACATCAATTTCAAACTTCGCAATACCATCGAAGATGTGGGCTATACCCTTGCCAAGCGCGCCCAGGATAAGGGGCTCGAATTGGTCTGTCTTGTTCACCCGGAGATCACCCACACCCTGCGCGGAGATGCCGGGCGAATTCGCCAAATTCTAATCAACCTGGTGGGGAACGCCATCAAATTCACCCATCAGGGCGCGATCGTGATCCGCGCCGAGCTTATTGAGGAGTCCGAGGCGACCGCTAAAATCCATTTTTCAGTCCAGGATACCGGGATCGGAATCCCTTATGAACGGCAGGCGGCGGTTTTCGAGCGCTTCATCCAGGCAGACGGCTCCACAACCCGGAAATACGGCGGCACCGGGCTGGGATTATCCATTACGAAGCAATTGGTGGAAGCCATGAACGGCGCCATCGGGATTCACAGCGAACC
>DAOTXI010000568.1:0-1616 GCA_034435475.1 Anaerolineales bacterium | reverse complement strand
CGGTCATGGCGTCCAATTTGCGGTCTGTGTTCCTCTTCGTCAAACTGGCGCATCCCCTGCTCAAAGCGGCGGGAGGCGGCTCCATCGTCAACGTCTCCTCCGTCCATGCCGTGCAGACATCCGCCAACATTGCCGCCTATGCCGCCTCCAAGGGCGGGTTGCTCGCCCTGACCCGCGCCATGGCAATCGAATTCGCGCCGGATAGCATCCGTGTCAACGCCATTCTGCCCGGCGCGGTGGATACGCCCATGCTGCGAGCAGGCTTGGGGCGCGGACACGTCGGCTCGGGCGACATGCAGGAACGGCTCGATAACCTTGCCCGCAAAACTGTAAACGGTCGTGTTGGCACGCCCGCCGAAATTGCCAATGCCATTTATTTCCTTGCCGATTCCGAACAATCCTCCTTCATGACCGGTCAAGCCATGATCGTGGACGGCGGCGCGACGGCAAGACTCAGTACGGAGTAAACCCATGCAAACTTCTCAATACGCTCGTTTTCTGGTCCTCTTCACCGCGGGAGTCCTGGCATTTTTCAGCGTCGCCTCCCTCACCCGCATTGGCGCAAACCCCGAAGCCGCGGGCTGGATCGCCATCTACGCCTTCATCATGCTGGTCGAAGCCGGTGTGCTTGTGCTTTGTTACTATCGTTTGCCCCGGCGGAAAAAAGGCATCTTCTGGCTGACCTTTGCCATCCTTGCCCTGAACATCATCCTGCCTATCTTCGACCAGGTTGGGCTGGCGGATGTCCTGTTCATCCTGTTGAACATGGCGGCGCTGGCGTTACTCTATTCCGCAAGAAAGGATTTCCTCCCGGAAGGAGGAAATCCTTCGAAGCGAGGCGGTTCGTATGAAGAACGTCAGGAAGCGCACACGCGAAACGAATTTATCGCGGATTCTCATCGCGCGGATTCTTTTCATCGTCAACGCCATCCTCTGGGCGGGGTTGGGCGTCTTTTACGTCTATCAAATGGTTGAAGATAACAACGGACTGCCCTCCGTCATGGTCGCCTTCTTTTTCCTGGTGGCGGCGCTCTCTCTCCTTTTCGCGGCTCGCATCCTCGACCAGCGCGGAGGGCAGATATACTTCACCCTCCTCTTCGTCACCGGGTTGAACATCTTCCTGACCTTCTTCGGCATTCAATATTTCCCTTTCATCATCGTCGCCCTGTTGGACGCGGTCATACTCGCCAACCTCATCCCCCTCAAGGATCACTACACCGCTTGAGCATTAAACAAACCATCAAACGCATCATCCCGCCCCCGGTCTGGAACGCGGCGCGTTACCTCAACGACTCCATCCGCCGCCTGCCTGAACTACCCGCCGCCCATCTTCATCCGTGGCGGCGCGAGAGCATCAAACGCCTTGCCGCGTTCAAGGACATCCACAAAGGCAATCGCGCCTTCATCATCGGCAATGGACCTTCGCTCAAGCAGACCGACCTCTCCAAACTCAAAAATGAATTCACCTTCGGGATGAACCGTTTCTATCTTGCCTTTCCCGACCTGGGCTTTACCACCACCTATCTTTGCTCCATCAACGACCTTGTGGTCGAACAATTCGTAAACGATTTTCTCGCGCTGCAAATTCCGCAATTCATCGCCTGGCGTTCGCATCG
>DAOTXI010000567.1:0-4818 GCA_034435475.1 Anaerolineales bacterium | reverse complement strand
GTGACGCAGTTGAGTAAAGTCCACGATGGGAACACCGAGCGATGCCGTGACCGCATAGAGCGCCATCTGGTCGGAGAAGGATTTGACCAAGTCCGTTTCTTTGCTCGAAATAAATGTATCGATCAGTTCGTTGGCTTTTTGTTCAATGAACGTAGACGATGACGCTCGCACTGCTTTCGGCACATACGCTCCCGCGAACGGACTTCGCATGCGTTGGTGCAGGTCGCCTTCTGCAGATAACATCATCGTTCCGAATGTATCATCCAGCAATGAGTGCGGCGATTGGACGGTAAAGGCTTCTGCATTGTCGAGCACCGCAACGACATCATCGCGCCGAGTCACGTACCAGAGATTCACTTCGGGAACCCAGGTAACAGGCTCACGGTCGAGCAAGAGGCGGTAGTGCGGATACGGGTCAACGCTCAGCAGGTCAAGAGTCAATTTTGAGCCGAGAGGGAAACGGGCGGAGTCAACCATGCTATAACATCTTCGCCACAATCTCTTTGAACACTTTCGCCGCCACCATCTCGGTGACGTTTGAAATATCTTGCGCGGGGTTGAGTTCCACCACGTCGGCGCCGATGATGTTTGCAGTGAGTGACTGAATCACGCTCAACGCTTCGCGTGTGGATAGCCCGCCAGGTTCGCGGTGAGAAATGCCAGGCGCGAAGGCAGGGTCGAGAGAGTCCATGTCGAAGGTGATGTAAAGCGGCGAGTCAAATTTCAAGTCGAAGACATAGCGCCAACGTTGCATGGTCAACACTTCCACGCCAAAGCGCTTGGCTTGTTCGCGCTGATGTCCGTTGATGGTGCGGATTCCAACCTGAACCAGTCGCTTCGCCAAGCCCGCTTCCATAATCCGCGCAAAAGGGCTGGCGTGCGAATGCGGGTTGCCTTCAAAGTCATCGTACAGGTCGGGGTGCGCGTCGAAGTGCAGGATGGTGAGATTGGGATGATTCTTCGCCGCCGCCTTTACCAGCGGATAGGTGACGGAATGGTCGCCGCCGAATGCCATGACCTTCAAGCCCGCTTCATACAATTGACCTGCGGCTTGCTCGGTCTCTATTGGCATTCTCTCCGCTGACGGTGTGATGTCGCCCATATCCGCGAAGAGTCCATCTGCGCCGAGAGACGTTTCGTTCTCCGTCCACAAATTGGATGAGTCACAGAAAAAGGCTTCGCGGATTCTCTGCGGAGCCAATGCCGATCCGCGTTTGTACGATGAGTTTTCATCGAACGCCACGACGAGTAATCCAATGCGGGCAGGGGTGGGGAAGGTGGGAAAGGTGGGCATAGGTTCCTTTTGGGTGGGCGATATTCGATATTCAATACTCGAATACCGAATATCGAATATCGAATATCGAATATCTACTCTCTAATCTCTAATCTCTGTTCTTCTGCTCTTCTCCATCCACTCCGCCTTCACATCCGCGCCGTGACCATGAGCGTTTGTCAGCGTGACCGTGCCGTTGGGTTGGAAGTCCACGCCGCCGATGGAGGGTTCTTCGACAAAATGGAAGGGAGAGTCAAGGTCGTGCAGGGAAATGTTCGGGCAGGCGCAAATCAAGTGCGCGCCCGCGCTGACTCCGATGAGCGACTCGGACATGCCGCCGAGCATACATTTGATTCCCGCCGCTTCGCCGATGGCATTGATTTTCATCGCGCCATGAATGCCCGCCGACTTGGCGAGTTTGATGTTGAAGTAATCCACCGCGTCGAGCAAAGCAAGACGAAAGGCGTCATACGCGCCGAAGATGGATTCATCTGCCATGATGGCGATGGGGCTGCGCTCGCGCACGCGCTTCAAGCCTTCGATATTCCAGTAAGGCAGAGGTTGTTCGCAGGCTTCAATTTCGTATTCTGCCAGCGCGGTGAGGATGTTGATGGCGGTGATTTCGTCCCAGGCTTGGTTGGCGTCCAAGCGGATGGTGGCAGCGGATGGGGGAACGGATAAACGGATGGCGCGGATTCTTTCGATGTCTTCAGCTTTGCCCGTGCCAACTTTGACCTTGATGGCTTTCGTGCCGTTCTCAACATGCTGTTTTGCTGTCGCTGCCATTTTGTCGGGCGAGTCAATGCCAATGGTGCGGTTTGAGTAAATGACTTTCTTTTCGCCGCCAAGTAAGGCATATAAAGGAAGTTCGGCATGTTTGGCGAGCAGGTCATACAGCGCAAGGTCATACGCGCAACGGATGGCGGGATTCTTGAGCATGAATTGTTCAAGTTCGCGCAGACGAGAATCAATCTCCAGCGGATTTTTGCCAAGTAGAATCTGCGCATACAGTTTGGCGGCTTCAAATGCCGTCTCTGGCGCTTCGCCTGTCACAAAGCGCGGCGGACATCCTTCGCCCACGCCCACCAACCCGTCACTGTCATGCACGCGGATGACGATGTTGCGCGCGCTGTTCATCACCGCAAGAGCAATCTTGAACGTGTGATTGAACGGGATGTTGAGGTCAATGATTTCGATTTTTGTGATGGTTGGCATAAAGACCTTTTGGACACGGATTTGACGGACACTTGCACCGAACGCAAGTGCGGTGTGACACGGATGAACACGGATTTTTTATAAAAAAGAAATCCGTGCCTTTTCCGTGAAATCCGCGTAATCCGTGTACTGCTTTTTTATTTTCCTTTATACACAGGCGCGCGCTTTTCCAAAAACGCCGTCACGCCTTCCTTCAAATCTTCACTGGCGATACATTCCAGCGTGGCTTCGGTTTCGAGCGACATGACCGCTTCGAGATTCAGGTCATACGATTTATGCAAGACCTGTTTCACCAGCCGCATGGAGATGGGTGCATTCGCCGCCAGCGCCTTCGCCATTTCCAACGCTTCGCGCATGAGCATTTCGGTTGGCAAAACGCGAGTCACCAAGCCCATGTCCAACGCTTGTTGCGCGGATATTTTTTCACCCGTCAACATCACTTGTGCGGCGCGTCCCATGCCAATCAATCGCGGCAGGCGGTGCATGACTCCGTTGGTCTCGAACAGTCCGCGCTTGACTTCGGCAAATTCAAAACTCGCCATTTGCGAAGCAATGCGGATGTCGCTCGCTATCGCAACTTCCGCGCCAACGCCCACCGCCACGCCGTTGATCGCAGAGATAATCGGCTTGGGCAGGCTCACCATGCGGCGCGTCAACTCTTGCATTTCGTTCAACTCGGCGCGCGCCTGCTCCATCGTCATCGCGCCATCGAACAGGTGCGACACTTCGTCAAGGTCAATGCCCGCCGAGAACGCCCGCCCTGCGCCCGTCAACAAAATCACGCGGATGGAATCATCGCGCTCGATTCGCTCGAACAAATCAAGCAAGGTCTGAAACATGCTGCGCCGAAACACATTCAGCACATCGGGGCGGTTGAAGGTGATGATGGCAATTTGGTCTTTGGTTTCGTAAAGGATGTCTGTCATAATTTTTTTGAGGATTGGGAGTCTGGTCTGACCTTTAGCGGGATCTCGATGAAGGAGCCTTGTTCACCTCCAAGCATTATCTCCACGCTCGGACTACCCGTGAGCGGGATTCGCCCAAAGGTGTCTTTGTCTGCGCCTGTGAGAGATACGCGTAACTTCCACCCGCGCCGAATCAGCGCCGAGATGGGATTCAAGCCGAAGGTGATCTCTGCCACTTCACCAGGGATGAGCGGCGTGGCGTCTTGTCGTTTGAAAGAATGATACGGAACAAACTGCTTATATGGCGGTGTGTCGCTTGAAACTTTGCGATGGATGGCACGCAACATTCCTTCGGTGAGGTAGTGCGCGTTGCCTTGCTCGTCAATCGCTTCGAGATAAACGAAGAAGTTGCCATCGTCATGCGTGGATTTGACAAAGAGAGTCACAACGGGATAACCCGTGATTTCGCTATCTTCTTCGAGTGGTAAGGATGTATACGCGAGTTGACCTTTGATGGGCGCGTACTTTACGGGTCGCTGGTCGAGTTCAGTCTGCCAGCGGTTGTTGAATCGTGTTGAGGCGTTGAAATCTGTTTGGTCGCGGTGAGCAGGCGGGGGCGGGGGATGAAGCGCGGAGAGTCCGCTTTGGGGTTGGAAAAAGAATCGGGTGTTGGAAAAATCCGCAGGTGGAAACTCAGGTGTCGTTTTCCATTCATTTTCAAAAATGGTGAAGTAATGCAACTCGCGGGTGGCGGGTGGGCTGTCGAAGAAACGCAAAGATTCTTTCATCTGCGCGAGAAGCGGAAAAGGATTTTCCTTCGCGCCGACGTGTTGGGTTGCGCCGTGATTCCACGCGCCGATGACGGCTCGCTGCGGGCGGGGATTGTTTGCGAAGCGATGGATGACGGCGTTCGCGGTGGCGGCGTCGAACCAACTGCCCCAATGGTCGAGGGTGTGCGCGGTGGGGCGAGTGAACATGCTGATGTCGTCCATGCGGATGGCGAGCTCGGGGTCGAGGTCATCGCGGAAAGTGATGTGACGCAGCGCGGAATCGACTTGCTGATTGTGGTGCGTGGGAATGGAATATGTGCCGATGGGCTTGACACCTTTGACGAGAATCTTTTCAAGCGCGCTCATGCTTTTGGGAAGTTGATTGGCGTCGAGGGCGCGGTTGTAGTTTGCCCATTGGGTGAGCATGAATTCGTTGGGCACGCCGCCAGGGAAAGCGATATCGGTGTAGACGTCGTATTCGTTGAACCGCACAAGCGCGGCGGTGACGGCAGGATGTCCGCACGCGCCGAGCATTTCCGCCGTGGTGGCTTGATACGAATTGCCGAAGCCGCCGACTTTGCCATTGCTCCAGGGGTGCTGAATAACCCATTCGGTTAAATCGTAGAGGTCGGTGAGGTCAGTCGCTGACCATGGA
>DAOTXI010000566.1:0-10221 GCA_034435475.1 Anaerolineales bacterium | reverse complement strand
CTTATGTCATTGCGAGGAGCGATAGCGACGAATCAATCTTTATGCAATTAAAAGATCGCTTCAAGTGGAAACGTTGCCCTCGCAATGACCGAAACTCCGCTTGACAAGCTCCCTTCCTCTACATATAATATCGTTCGCGTTCCTGGCTAGCTCAATCGGCGGAGCGAGCGGCTGTTAACCGCTAGGTTATAGGTTCAAGTCCTATGCCAGGAGCCATAAAAGTACCGTCTTGAAGAAAGGCGGTTCTTTATTTAAGAAACTCAATCTAAAGTGAGGAATTGATATGGAAAAAGAAGATGTCATTCGTAATAAGTCGAATCGTCCCCTCATTGCCCTGTTGCTTTCCTTTTCATCCTTCTTCTTTTGCTTCGTCTCCTTCCTTGTCAGTAGCCCAAATAATTTCGATGCCTTTATGGAGAATAATCCCGCTTGGTATATCGCCCAGGCGTTGATGTGCCTTGCTGGAATCCTGCCATTGATCGGCGCCATCCTCGGCGGACTCTCCCTCCGCGCGGGGGTGGGGAACCGTAACCTCGCCATTGCCGCTCTCGTGGTGGGGCTGATTGCTTTTATTGGGTCTGCGCTTATGATCGGGTACGTTATGACTTTTATTGGAGTATTCGCAGTATTTTCGTGATGTATTCGTCATTGCCGGGCAAATTGGTTGGTGTGCAAGCAAAGGTCGTCAGGTGAGGAGTCGAAAACCTGCCGACTTTCGAGCAAAATCAGGAGGTTTTGTGTTCCGGGGGCAACCTTGTTTGCACGCTTCTCATAAGTCAGTTCAAAAGGGATTGCGCATGGGCGTATAATAATCGTGTCGAAGGGTGACTCATGCCAAATCCTGAACGTCCTCTGAAAGTCTTCCTCTGCCACGCCCACGAGGACCGCGAGGCTGTCCATGAATTGTATTTCAGGCTTAAACGCGAGGGCGTGGACGCATGGCTCGATAAAGAAAAACTGTTGCCCGGGCAGGATTGGAAAAGGGAAATCGAAAAAGCAGTTTATGATGCCGATGTGGTGGTGGTTTGCCAGTCGAAACAATTTAACCTCGAAGGGTTCAGGCAGAAGGAAGTTCGCTGGGCGCTTGATAAGGCAAAGGAAAAACCTGAAGGCGATATATTCGTCATTCCCGCCCGTTTGGAGGATTGCGACTCTCTTGAAAGCCTGGGGCACTGGCACTGGGTGGACTTATTCGAAAATGGTGGATATGAGCAGTTGATCAACGCTCTGTCTTTCAGGGCAAAAAAGATAGGGGCGACATTACAGCCCTCTGTTGACGAGAGACCCATCAATCCGCCTGGTAAGCCGATTAAGATATCAAGAAACATATTGCTGGTATCGGCTGTTGTTGGTTTGGCGATTCTTTTTGCTTTACAGCCGTGGAAATTTATTCAGTCATCAATTACCCCCACCGGCGTTCCGACCGCCACCCAATCCAGCACACCGCCTGCATCTACACACTGTAGTACGCCCTCAGGAGACTTCGATGTTTATGTTGTGAGAGCGGGCGATACATTCTTCAGTATCGCCGCCGCTTATGACGTGCCAGTCGAGGAACTCGCTTCGATCAATTGTCTTTCTGGAAACAATCAAATCGTTTCAGGGCAGGAACTCCTCATTCCAAAAACCGCGCGGACGGCTACTCCGTTTATCGAGACCATTACCCCCATTCCGGCAACTTTTACCCCAAGCCCCACCTTCACGCCTGAAATAATCGGCTTTGAACTCATCTCCATCAGCGAGATCGCCTATCGCGGCGGGACGGCGGGGGCTGAGATCAAAACACAGCCGGGAACCGCATGTGAGTTGGGATACATTCTTCCCTCCGGCGACTTGAGCGGGGCGGCTGGCACTGGTCCCGATACAGCCGATGAGAATGGTATCTGCTCATGGGAATGGGTAATAGCGCACGGTACAAACCCGGGGTGGGGAAATATTTATATCAAAGCTGGGGGAATGGATGAATCATACCCAGTTGAGATCAGGTAAGCGGAAGAATTTTACTTCTGGTTGAACTTTGACCGGCTGTATAGCGTGATCCCCGCCGAGGCGGAGACGTTGAGCGACTCGACGCGGGGATTAATGGGGATCCTCGCCTTCACGGTTGCGGCTGTTTCGATCTCCGGTGAACAGCCTTCCTTTTCACTGCCGAAGACGATCAACATGCGGTTGGGAGTCGAGGCGAGGTCGTCAATGGTCTTCTCGGCGTTCATATCCATGACCAGCAGGGACTCGTTATTCTTTTTGCAGTAACTGAGGAAATCCGCTGTAGAAACGGGAATCATGGGCAGGGTGAAGAGGTAGCCCCGGCTCGCGCGGATGAGGCGGCGGTCGTACAAGTCAACGGGGTCCATGTTTAGCAGGACGATCCCGCCGATTCCAAGAGCGAGCGAGGTGCGGGTAATGTTGCCGATATTGCCGGAGATGCTTAGGTCTTCGAGGACAACGACATCTTTTTTGATGGACTTCAACGCTTCCAAACCAATGGGGTTGGGCGTTTGGGCGATGGCAAAGATGCGCGAGACCTTATCATTCTCGAAGAGTTTTTTCGTGGTGCGTTTGGCTACTTCGTGGATGGTCGCCCCGGCGGTCAACTTTTTGCGAAGCGCCTCCGAGACGGTTTCATCGCCCGCGAAATAGACCGAGTCGATCTCCACCCCGGCTTCGAGCGCTTGAAGAATATTCTCTTCGTCGTCAATGATGATCTGACCGAGTTCCCGCCGTCCTTCGCGGGTCAGCAGTTTGCGAATGGGTCCGGCAAGCGGATGGTTGAGCGAATCGATCAAAAAAGGGTTGTTTGCAGAGGGTTCATCCATATTGGAATTTTACTGCATTGTATTGAAGTGACTAAGGCTGTATCCGGCGGCGAGATCCGATTCATGCGCGCGGTTTGCGAGGGAGTTTTTCCATTGTTCCTGGTTGAGGCTTTCTCGAATTCGTTCGAGTTCGGCTTTACGGCGGTTTTCGAACCAGGCTTGCAGGGATTGCACCAATCGGGGGAAAAATGATATGGTCATGGTTCCTTTATATTCAAGAATCAATAATCGCGGTTTTGCCAGTGTATCGTAGGGGCGACCCGCCAGAATCCTATAAAACCTCTGAACGCAACAAAGGGTCGCCCTTTGCGCGCGGTTGCGTTGCCCGCACAGGGCGACCCTCTCCGGCGCAACAAAATTCTCGTGGATTGGGACGGGTCGTCCCTACTGCGTAACATCAGTCAAGAAAACAATTATCGCGGGGTTTTCTGCAAAATCTGGAGATTTTGCAGTCCAAAGGAATTCAACTACGAAAGGGTAAAATTGACCAGAGGTAAAAATATGGAATCCTGGCTGATCAATTCACCGTACCCTGGCATGGTTTTGTGGTTCATTCTTTATACCAGCGACTATTACATGACCCTGGCAACTGCCAAAGGGTACAAGGAGGCGGGTGTTTTCATCCATGAGAAGAGTTTCGAACTGACACCCCAGTATCAAAAGGATATTGATGGACAGGTCCGCTTATCAAAGCTGCACCTTGCCTATCTGGTTGGGTATACGCTATTGATTCTGATGTTTTGGTTTCTATGTCTTCGTTACGCCTACCTGCCGTGGTTGTATTCGATCCTTATTGGGGCATTGCTGTTGCTGGAAGTCGTCGTTCATAACCGTCATTTGCGCAATTGGTACCAACTGCATGTTTACCGGCGCGAAGGCGGGCTGAGCGGACAGGTCACATTTGCCCAGCGTTTTACTTATCTGAATTCCGCATTCGATTTTTACCTCCATGCCGTGTTGTTCGGACTGTATGGATTGCTGACTTTCAGTCCCTTCTTTTTTGGCGGTGTGCTGATCTGTGTCATCAACGGTCTGCGGCATGGAAAATATGCCAATGAAGTTTCTTCAAGGAAGCCGGAAGAGGGACATGCAAATCCTGCATCGTGATTCATCCCTGTTGGTGATCAACAAGCCGGCGGGGCTGCCTGTCCTGCCGGAGGGATGGGACAAGGATGCGCCCTTTCTCGTGAAAATGCTCGAGGAGCAGTTCGGGCGGGTTTGGGTTGTGCATCGCATTGACAAGGGCACGAGTGGGGTGATCCTGTTTGCGTTGACGGCGGAGGCGCACCGCTCCGTGAGCATTCAGTTCGAGCGGCATGAGGTGGAAAAACTTTATCATGCCTTGGTGAACGGTGTGCCCACATGGGAGGGGAAGACCGCGAAATTCCCTTTGCGGGTGAATGTGGGGCGCAGGCATCGAACGGTGGTGGATGACCGGGACGGAGTCAAGGCTGAGACGAGGTTCAGGCTGCTGGAACGCTATCAAGCCGGGGCGCTGGTCGAGGCGTCGCCGGTGACGGGGAGAACGCATCAGGTGCGGGTCCACGCCTCCGCGATGGGGCATCCGTTGATGGGAGACATCCTGTACGGCGCTCCTGAAACGAAGATCATTGCGAGACCCGCCTTGCACGCGCGTTCCTTATCGGTCACTCATCCTGAGACGGGTAAGAGTTTGGGGTTTCAGGCGGACTATCCTGATGATTTTCATGACGCGCTGGGGAAGTTGAAGGGCGTTTGAGCGGTTTGAATTTATGGTATATTTTTATCAAGGAGCAATGCCATGAACGAGCGAATCCTAATCATTGAAGACGACCAGGCGATTTTGAAGATGCTTCAACGGGGTCTGGCTTATGAAGGGTATACGGTGGATACCGCCACTGACGGGCGCATGGGGTTGATCGCGGCGCGCGACCACACCCCCGACCTTGTTGTGCTGGATTGGATGCTTCCCGGCATGGATGGGTTGGAGGTCTGTCATCGCCTGCGTCAGGGCGGTTCGATTCCCATTTTGATGTTGACGGCCAAGGACACGGTTCAGGACCGCATTCAGGGATTGGACGCGGGCGCGGACGATTACATGGTCAAGCCGTTCAACCTCGATGAATTGCTTGCCCGGGTGCGCGCGCTTCTGCGCCGGACCCAGCCGGAGCGGATTCCCGTTTTGAAGTTTGCCGACCTTTCGCTGGATACGGGGTCGCGCCAGGCGACTCGCGGAAACCGCACAGTGGCGCTGACGGCGAAGGAATATGAATTGCTTGAGTTGTTCCTGCGCCATCCCAAGCAGGTGTTGACCCGTGAAGTGATCTTCGACCGCGTGTGGGGTTACGACTTCGGCGGCGAGAGCAATGTGCTGGAAGTGTATATCCGCTATTTGCGCCAGAAACTGGAAGCGGAGAACGAGGCGCGTCTGCTGCATACCGTCCGTGGCGTGGGGTATGTCTTAAGAGAGAATCCCTAGTGGGTTGATTGGAGATTAGAGATTGGTAACTGGCACTCCATGAGTTACCAATTTTTTCTTAATCGTCAATCGTCATCGTCCATGTCCCTGCGCTTGCGCCTCACCCTGCTTTACTCCGCTTTCATGGGCGGAATTTTGATCGTGTTTGGGTTGACGGTGTACGCGCTGGTCAACATTATTTTGCTCAACCAGGTGGATACCCAACTGGCAGGCGTGGCGCGGGAGATCGTCCGCGCGACCACGGTCAATTCGACGGGGGAGTTGAGTCTCATCAGCCTTCCGCAAATGGATATGACTTCGAGCGCGTACGTCCAGGTATGGGATCAGAACGGGACGCTGATCACTTCTTCGCCCAGTATCGGCGCGCTGGATACGCCTCTCAACCCCGCCGGTTTGGACATGGGGATTACCATGTACGAGGACTCGTATCTCGGCGAGGCGCATTTGCGCGTTTTGAACGTCCCGCTTCGATTGAGGAATCGGATCATCGGCACGCTGCAAGTGGGGACGAGTCTCGCCGTGGTGGATGCCACCCGGACAAATCTGCTTTCGACCATGACGTTGATCGCGGTCGTTGCGGTTGCCCTGGTGATGTGGGGATCGTGGGTGGCGCTCGGACGCGCGCTTGCGCCCCTGCAAACCATTGCGGATACGGTGGACCAGATCAATAAAGCCGACGATCTCTCGCGCCGAATCCCCATGGATGGAACCGTCAGGGATGACGTTGCCGATCTGGTTGTTTCGGTGAATCAGACCCTGGAGCGACTGGAGTCTTTGTTCACGTCGCAGCAACGCTTCCTTGCGGATGTCAGCCATGAATTACGCACGCCGTTGACGGTCATCAAGGGCAATGTGGATTTGATACGAAAATTCAAGGAAGCCGACGAAGATTTGTTGAACAGCATTGACCAGGAGGCGGGCAGGTTGAACCGGCTGGTCAGCGGGTTGTTGATGCTGGCGCAGGCGGAGTCGGGCAAGTTGCCGTTGAATTTCTCTCGGGTGGAGCTTGACCTTCTGCTAACCGAAGTCTTCACGGAGACGCGGGTGCTGGCTGGCAATAAAGTCCGTTTGCATCTCAACCAGATTGATGAAGCGATTGTGAAGGGCGACCGGGACCGGTTGAAGCAGGTCTTTTTGAATTTGGTGGCGAACGCGATTCAATATACGCCTCATGGAGGCGAGATATTCCTGAGCCTTTCGCGCATCGGCGAGCAGGCGCGGATCATCGTCCGCGATACGGGACCAGGGATTTCCGCCGAGGACCTGCCGTATATCTTTGATCGGTTTTATCGCGCCGAGAAATCGCGCACACGTTCCAAGGTGAGCGGCTTCGGTTTGGGTTTATCCATTACGAAGTGGATCGTGGAACAGCACGGCGGGCAGATCAAGGTTGAGTCGAAGGAGGGGGAGGGGACGACGTTTGTGATTTGGATGAATGTGGTCAAGTAGTCAGGTAGTCGAATAGTCGGGTGGTTGAGTAGTTGGGTAATTGAAGATTGATTATTGGGGGGTCAGGGCAAGCCGAGGCGGCGGGCGGCTTGGTTGCAGAGTGAAACTCCGTAGTTGGTATACCAATCGGCGAGCGCGGGGCTGGGGTTGATTCCGTTTACGGCGTCACTGTAGATCGGCAATCCGTAATAGACATATCTTTTCGTTTCGGCGTGCCAGGTCCATTCGGGGTGGGGGATGACGCCAATGCCGCCGTTGTACCCTGCCAGGGCAAGGCGGGCGTCTCCGCTGGCGGCGGCGAGAGAGCGGGCGAGGTAGCTCAGTCCGCGCAGGGCGTTGGTTTCGGGGTCGTAGGGATTCTCTCCGGCGTGGAAGTGAAAGGGCATGACCTGAAAGAGTCCCATTGCTCCGGCGGAGGATGTGGCTTGCGGGTCTCCGCAGGATTCGATCTGCATGATGGTGGCGACCAGGTTCGGGTCGAGATTTGAGGCGGATGCCCACTTGAGGATGGGATCAGCCCAATGGAGGACCTCCCGCCGAAAGATGGGGGAAAGGTCTGCTGAGTTGGAATCGGGCATCGAATCCCATTCATTGGGGCTGGCTTGATAGGCGATATTTCCAAGCAATATGCTGACGATAATTACGACAAAGGGGACAATGGCGAAACCAGAAAAACAGCCGCTTCCTGTATCTTGCGGGATGGCGGCTGTTTCTGGATGGATTTTTGTGGAGCGAGCGCGGGGCATGGATATGTCTCTTTTCTGGGTCTATAGGACCCGGCTCGAAATGTTGATATGAAATTGTAGAACTGCTTGTTTGTTTACTACTTACGCATCGTAACGTCGGTCACTGCCTTCGGAACTTCGGGCTTCGAACGAGACGGGGTGATAGGTCGGTTCGGGCGGGATGAAGGAGGATTGGGTGGACGAAACGGGCTTGGGCGCCGGGCGGAAGGTGTTCTGCGACGGGGCGGCATTGACGGGGCGATTGATCTGCGAGGCGGGTCTCAAGACGGGCTGGTTGACCGGCTGGTTGTATTGGGTCGGGCGCGGAGCCTGACTCTGGTAAACGGGGCGCGGCTGGGGCTGGGGTTGCGGACGCGGCTGGTTGTTATAGGAACTGCGGTAGCCGTTTTCTTGAGCGGTGGTGAATAGGCGTTCGCCTGCGAGCGAAAAGGTACCGATGATGAGCAAACGCACAAGCCAGACCATGAAAGCGACCACAACCGGGACGGCTTTGGTGAGGGTTTCGGAACTTAGAGCGGCAGTGCCCTGAACGTTCCCGTTGCTGGCGATGGCGACGGAGACGCCCCACCAGGTGAGCATGGCGTTGAAGCCCGCGGCGAGGATCCACGCGCCAAAGAGATACCAGACCTCGGCGGGTTCGTCGCGCCCCTGTTCGGGGGTGAAGATGCGGGCGATCCCGGCAAAGTCAATGCCGCAGAAGGCGATAGCGAGTATGGTGGACCATTTCATCCCGGCGAATGCCAGGTCGCCGAGCATGTCGTGCAGGGCATATTGGGTGGTGCTGAAGTTGAAGACTTCGAACGCCAGCAGGGCGCCGAGGATCATTCCTCCCCATGCCGCGCCGCGGTTGAACTGGCGGTTATACAGCAGGTTATTCCACAGGCGTTTCAAGCCGTCGCCGAGCGGGTTACGTTGGTAGTTGCTCATTTCGACCTCCTTGTCGAAAATTAGAACATGCGTTCTTTGACTGGGAAGGATTTTAGAACATATTTTCTGGCGTGTCAAGGGCGGATTCAGTGAAGATTAATCCCTCCCGCAGGAGGGCGTCCTGAATGGACAGGCATCCTATAATCACCCTCAATAATGCCCGGAGGAAAAGATGTTGAGTCAGATGATGAATTATCCAAAATTGAATCCCGCCGATGTGCGGTTGATTGGAGAAAAGAAAGAGGAAGGGTTTACAAAAAGACTGCTTGTCTTCCAAACCCCTTTCGGCTATCGCCGTATGGCTGAACTCTTTTTGCCGGAAGGGAAAGGACCGCATCCGCTTGTCCTCTTCCTGCATTGGTACGAGCCGGAGGCGCGCGGTTCCAATCGAAGTCAATTCGTGGAAGAAGCAATCGGGATGGCGAAGTTAGGCGCGATTTGCCTCACCGTCGAAACACTTTGGTCCGACCCGGATTTCTTCCTCAAACGCACCCAGGCTGACGATATGCAAAACTCGATGGAAGAAGCGGTCAACGAACGCCGCTTTTTGGATTTCCTCGAATCACAACCTAATGCTGATATCTCGCGCTTCGCCCTTGTCGGTCACGACTTCGGCGGCATGTACGGAATCCTCACCGGGAGTTTGGACAAACGCCCAACCCATTATGTGATCATGGCGTCCACGCCTCGCTTCCCAGACTGGTATCTGTACCTGCCCAAGCTGGAGGGGGAGGCGCGTGAAGCTTTTCTCTCCCAAATGTCCCCGCTCGATCCGATCACTCACATCCCAAACCTTGCCCCCGCTCCAATCCTCTTCCAATTTGGCGACGACGATTTCCACGTTCCGCTCGAACGCGCGGAGGAATTATTCCTCGCCGCGCATGAACCGGGGGAAAGACGCGTCTATAAATCCGGGCATGGACTGAATGAAGACGCCCGCCAGGATCGGCAGGCGTGGCTGATGCAGAAATTATTTGGCGGCTAATGCCGGTCTGCGACTGTTTCCCTTCGTAAATGTTTCGCCGCCGTCCGCGCGAAGAATGCCAGCCAGAAGACAATGCCGAAATACTTGAGCATATCATTGGCGGTATAGTGCTCACGCAGGAAGGGAAGCAGGTTGTAGAAACCGCGTGAAAAAGCAAGGAAGAAGAAGGCCACCCAGAAAAGGATGTAATCAGACTGCGCGATCTGCCGGATGAATATAATGATATAGCCCGTCATCAGGACAAAGTACAACAAATAAAAAACGGATTCCGAGGTACTCAGCGCCTTTGGAAGTATCCGATCGTGCAGGAGATACAGGTCATCAACCGCGAGCATGAGGCTGAGCAAGCCCGAGAAAAGGAGGAAGCGCCGCATGGCGCGATTCGATGAATCCTTCCAGGTGATCCCAGCTGAAAATAAACAAATGGCGGCGGCGGCCATCCAGAGCAGGGAACTCCAGCTGGAAAGCATGCCATAATAAGCAGGATGCCCAATTACATCCGCTGCATCTTTCGCCAATTTCCAGACCGGGTTGCCTGTATAGCGTGCAAGCCAGATTGTGAATAGTGAACCGCCTAATGCCAATGCCCCGCTGAGAAGAAGGGTTGGAAGAAGTTCAGCCAACTGTTTCCAAAAAGCCGGGAGTTCTTTATTGTTCTTTTTCGTTGAATTTAGATCGTATCCGGTCATCAAGAAGCCTCTATAAATGGAATGGGCTGATTATATACCGGGCAGGTGCGAACTCACCTTCTCATGAAAAAGGTCTAATAAAAAGGATGGAGCCGTCGCGCTCCATCCTTTTATATGTTGAGATTGCTCTGTTGCAAACACTCTCAAAATC
>DAOTXI010000565.1:0-2166 GCA_034435475.1 Anaerolineales bacterium | reverse complement strand
GCCCGCGGCAAGCGCGGCAAGTGCGGCGATGATATAGTCGAGAGGTGCGAGCATGTGGAAAATCCTTGAAGTGGGATAAGGCAAGTATAGCATTGCTTATTCCCACGTATGGCGTTTTGAGCATTTCCATATATAATGGTCATGGAAATCGCTGACGAATTTAGTGGTTTGGATCGAACCCAAAAGGGTTGGGCGATTTTGTCTCCCGTTTCAAATTGGGCGGGCGTTAAAATTTTTTCCTTAGTTTAAGAAGACTAACCCAATTTCCGAACGGAGCCGATAATGAAACTTTTGCTCCAACCTGCCAGCACAAAAGGGTGAATTAGATGCCTAAGAAAGATTTTGTTTTTGTGTTTGTCGTATCCTTTCTGATCCGGGCTGCTTTGTTTCTGGCGATATCTGCTTCTCCTGAAAAATTCTACAGCGATACGGATTCACAGGATTACGAAGGCATCGCTTTGAATTTGATGGAACACGGAGTTTTTTCAGAAGAAATCAACCCGCCGTTTACCCCCGATCTGTATCGGACCCCGGTGTACCCGGCCCTAATTGCTGTCATCTACTTGTTAACGGGAAAATCCGTATCCGCCGTTATTTTTTTTCAGATCATCTTCGGTTCCCTGCTTTCTGCAATCATGGTCCTGCTTGCGGGGAGGTTGGGATTTTCGCCCCAGGTCGGCAGGTTGGCTGGTCTTGTTCTCGCTATCGACCCATTGCTGGTCTTGACGGAATATCAATTGATCACCGAGACGGTGTTCGTCCTTTTGCTCCTCCTGGCGTTTTGGGCGCTGGCAGTTTTCTTCGATCAAGAGTACCGCCGCTGGCTGGCGGGCGCGGCGGTCTTGATTGGGCTTGCCTCTTTGACGCGCCCGATTAATCAATTTTTGCCCATCATATTGACGCCTTTATTTCCAATCAAAGCCGGAAAATTACGGTTTGACCTCGCTTGGAAGAATGCCCTGATCTTCTTAATCGTCAGCATGGCCATCACCTGCTCATGGGCGCTCAGGAATTATTTGAAGACCGACGTGTGGACTTTGTCCGCTATCGGGGATTTCAACCTGCTTTATTACAGGGCAGCCGGAGTGATAGCCGAAGAGGAAGGTTTGACTGTGGATGAAGCGCAAGCACGGCTGCGTCAACAGATGGCTGATGAAGTTGAGGATGGATATCTCGGCCCTGCTGGGGAGATCAAACTTATGCGGGAAAAAGCATTGACGATATTTTTGGATTATCCGCTTGCCACTCTGACGGTTCATGCGGAGGGGGTGGTCAAAGTCTTTGCGAACCCCAGTTTCAACCTGTTTTGCATTATGCTGGAAACTCAAGATATTGGAACCGACGCTCATGGGAACATGATCGGTTGTAAACCCAAAGGCGGCGGCGGGCTATTCAACCAGGTCCTTGGCACGCTTTCCAATATGAACCTGGCTGAAAAAACAGCAGCAGCGCTCGAGATGTTGATACTAACGGGGATGTACCTCGGCGCTGTAAATTGCATGTGGAAGCTTTTTAAAGCAAAACGGTGGTTCGTTTTATATTTCCTGCTGTCTCCTATTGTTTATTTTGTAATTCTTTCCGCCGGCGGTGAAAGCGTTTCGAGATTTCGCGTTCCTTTCCTGCCGTTCCTGGCGGTCTTGATGGGGATCGCTTTTTCGAATGTTGATCCTGCCCTGACCGAGAAGGCGCTGGATGAACTTGAATGATTTTATGCACAAGGAAACGGCGCGCCATTTGTTTCTTTCCCATATACTTGAGCGCAACGCAAAACTGTCGGGCGTTTTTAACGCCAAAACGCAAAGTCACCAAGAATTGAATACCTTTGCGCCATGCCTCATCTACTTGACGCACCCCGCCCTTCTGCATATAATCCCCACCATTCAGAAGTAGTACGCGCAAGCTTTCCTGATAGAGAAGGATGTGAACGGTGGAAGCATCCGCAGGAAAACGGCGCCGAAGTCGTCTGGATTGATCTGCCGAAGAAAATTGGCAATTACCAGTTACGAATTACCAATCGCTAGACCGGCACGGGGTTGCCCGTTACAGCAAAAGCTGATGATTGTCAGCGAATGAGTGCAGTCAAATGACTGAACCGAGGTGGTACCGCGGAGCATGCGCTTCGTCCTCTTATGGACGAGGCGTTTTTATTTTTAAGTGCTGATAGTT
>DAOTXI010000564.1:0-2620 GCA_034435475.1 Anaerolineales bacterium | reverse complement strand
GGCGTATATCGTCGGGGAGATATGGCACGAAGCCCAACGCTGGCTGCAAGGCGACCAGTTCGATGCGGTGATGAATTATCTTTTCACAGCGGCCTCGTTGAATTTTTTTGCACATTCTCACTTGAATATGGATACCATCAACCATGCGGGCGGATTGAAAGACCGCATCCACCCAATGAACGCAGATTCCTTTTCAAACGAAGTGGATCGCATTCTGAACCTGTACCCGCAGGACATTACCTTCTCGCAACTCAACCTGCTGGACAGTCACGACATGCCGCGCTTCCTCTCCTGCGCCAGCGGCGACGCAGACTCCCTCAAACTGGCGTGGCTCTTCCTCTTCACCATGCCTGGCGCGCCCTGCATCTACTACGGCGACGAGGTCGGCGTGGACGGCGGTCACGACCCCGAGTGTCGTAAGTCCTTTCCGTGGGACATGGAATTCTGGAACAAAGACCTGCTCGCCTGCGCCAAAGCCTGCATTGCCCTGCGCAAGGAACAGCCCGCCCTGCGGCGCGGAACCTACCGCAAGGTTCACAGCGAAGACCATGTCATCGTCTACGCGCGGGAACACGAAGGCGAGACCCTGTTCGTGGCATTCAACGCCTCGAAGAAAAATAAAACCGTCGCTTTGAACCTGCCGGGGCAGCCTGTGATCCTTTCCGGCACGCCAATGATAAACAACGGTCAACTCACCCTCCTGCCGAGAAGCGGGGTCGTGTTCAAATAGGAAAGCCCTCTTATGACCCGTGGAAAAGAAATCCAACTAGCCAAAGCCCCGTACAACTGGCTCAAGGCATCGCCGCTGATCACCATCCCAACCCTTTTTGCCATTGCATCCAGCCTCGCTTCTTCGGATGTCTTCTATTATTTATGCGCGGGAGATTTCAACTGCGGCAGCAACGGCAAACAATCCATGGAGTTTGCGGTTGGGGTGTTGGGCTCGGCGTTGTGGCATCTTCTGCTTTTGCAATATGTGAATAACAAGGAAAGCGAACTCGTCCGCGAACACGGGCGCAAGGCGTTGATCCAAGCAGGCATTCGCACGGGCGTGGTGTTTTTTGGCGTTCTGCTCGATTGGCTCCTGAATGCCGAGGGCGCATTTGCCTGCGTTATCATCATCACCCTTTTGCTCATCTGGGTGGTCAATGCAACCCAGTCAAAAAACTGGGTGGAGGGTGACAACCCGCCTGTTCCCGAAACTCCCGAGGCGGCTCCAAGCCTTGAGAGCAGGCACCTCATCCAACCGACACAGGAAATGCTCAACCAAACCCTGGTTGACCTTGATAGTGAAGACGATGTCACCGTCCTCGCAACGATTGACAAACTGGGGGGCTTCGAAAAAGTCAACGAAGCGATTCTGAAACGTCTTGAAGACCTTGCCGATGAAGACGATAACAAAGACATCTGCATGAACGCCCGGGTTGTCTTCAACCGCTTGAGAAACGCGGAGCAACCCATCCGCACAGCCACTACTGGAGAAGGCATGGAGCAAACCAATCCAGACAAGCCGGATGTAGTGCTGGACAAGTTATACAAACGCCTGCAAAGCGAAGATGATATCGTCATCCTTCAAGCCATCGTCGAACTGGCAAATCTTAATTACAGCAGTGTGGCGATCCGCCGCAGGTTGGAAAAACTGGCAGTAAGCAGCAACAGTCCCACAGTCCGAAGCGATGCGTTGAATGCCCTCAATTCCTCCGCCAATCGCGCCGTTCAAAGACAAATGAGGGCGGGCAAACTGGAGCGCAGCATCCGCTTTGCCGTATTGCACGAGATCGCAGATTGGGAAGCGTCGGAATTATTGAACAAACAAACTGCGGATGCGCTTCGCCGCCGCTACGATTTCGACATTGCGCCCCAGGTTGTATCCCCACAGGCGGCAATTCCAACACCGCAAGCGGATTCTGCCAAACCCGCCCCGGCGGAGACTCCGGCTCAAGTCGCCGCGCCCAAGCCCCAGGTCCCGCCTGAGCCGCGCCCTTCCCTCCTGCAAACACTGACAAGCGAATCCGCCATCCGCATCTATCTGTATCTCGGAGCATTCTTCGTCATTGCCGCCGCGGCAATTCTCGGCGCAGTGGTGGAGTCGCTGCGCCTTCCCATTCTGATGATCGGCACGCTCGTTTTCGGCGGAATTGCGGTGCTCATCAAAAAACGACTGCCACAGCCGAGCTTCGCGCTCTTTATTGTTTTCTCTTTTCTACTGCCCATTACGGGAATTTCATTGGAGGAGTTTCTGCGGCAATCGCTGGGGCTTTCCAACAAGTTCAGCGATTGGTATTGGGTGGTTTTGTTTTTCATCATGGCGCTCATCTGGGCGGGGAGCGCGCGCCTGTACGAATCAAGGTTCTTTGCGGTTGCCGCCTATCTCTCGCTCATCCTTTCGTTCTTCACCACTGGCATTGCGTTTGAAGCCGAATTCCCCGTCCACACTTTTTTGATGGGACTTGCCGCGCTGATCGGGCTGGCATGGACGCAAACCCTGAAGCGCTGGAGGGATTCAAAATTTGCGTTTCCCGTCCTCATCATCGCGCAGATCGTGGAAGCCGCTGTTCTAGCATTTTCGATTGGCTCGTTCGGGGTCAACCTGCTCGATGCTTCGTTTGAACCTCTTTTC
>DAOTXI010000563.1:0-4832 GCA_034435475.1 Anaerolineales bacterium | reverse complement strand
GACCTACTCCGAGCCGTATCCCGGCTATCTCGATCAGTTTGCCTTTGGGTTGCTCCCGCGTCACGCGACAGGCGCGCCCGAAGACATGGCGAATTGGGAGTGGAATCGCGCGCCGGTGACGGCGGGTCCGTTTATCGTCAGCAATTGGGAATCGGGCAAACGCATCACGCTCACCCGCAACCCGAATTACTTCGAGGAAGGCAAACCCTACCTCGATGAAGTGGTCTTCGAGATCGTGCCTGAACCTTCGGCGCAAACCGCGATGATGAAGAACGGCGAAGCGCACGTCCATTTGTGGCCCGGCGAATTCAAAGCCGATTACGACGAACTGCTTGCGGGCACAGCCCAGCAGTACCTCATCCCCGGCATTTGGAATATGGCGATTGACTTCAACCTCTCCGCGCCGTTCGACGGCGACCCCTCTGCCGATGCGCCGCACCCGATTTTGGGAGACATCCGCGTAAGGCAGGCGATTGCCCATGCCATCAACTACGGCGGCTTGCAGCAGGACGTCTTGCAGGGCAGTGTCGGCGATTCGACCAATCCCTTCGCGTATGGCTGGTACAAATGCGACCTGCCGCGCAAACACGGCTTCGATGTGGAAGCCGCCAACAAACTTCTGGATGAAGCCGGTTGGGTGATGGGCGACGACGGAATCCGCGTTGCCAAGGGCGCGATGTACGCCGAGGATGGAACCCGCCTCTCGCTGGAACTGCAAGGGTATACGGCTTTCGATCCGCTTCAACTTACCGAGGAATACATCGTCGAAAACCTGAAAGCGGTCGGCATCGAGGCGCGGATCCAGAACTACGATTTCTCGATCATCTTCGGCACGTTTGAAGACAACTCCCCGCGCGCCGTCGGCGATTTCGATATGCTGATCTTCGACCGCGGCTTCACCACCGAGCCGCAGGGTTACAATTTCGACGCTTATCACTCCTCGACCATCACCACCGCGGAGAATCCAACCGGCGGCAACTACTTCCGCTGGGTAAATGAGGATGTGGACAAGGCGCTCGAAACCGCCGGTTCGAGTTTCGACATCGAGACCCGCAAGGCGGCGTATTGCGAGGTCGGGCAGGCTGTCCTTGACGACCTGCCACAGGTGTATCTGTATCTCTTCCAGGATAACTACGGCATCGCCGACAAGCTCGAGGGGTATACCCTCAACACCTGGGGCAGTATGAGTTGGGGCATCCAGGATTGGAAGTTCAAGGAGTAAAAAGTTTCCAGACGTTTACCTGCGTAGTTGGCGTTAGAGAACGCCAACTACGCAACGATTGAATTGTAGGGGCGACCCGACAGAATCTCTCATAACCTTGGGGCGCAATGAGAGGGTCGCCCTTTCCCCGGATGATTTCATGCCCGTCACAGGGGCGACCCTTTCTGACATCCCGATGTCATTTTAGATGTGGACGGGTCGCCCCTACGCAATTACCACAACCGTTTCGCCATCTTCACCAGGTCCACGAATTCTTCCATGGCTTCGTCGCGGCGCAGGTCGTCTTCGATGCGGCGGGCTTCGTCGTAGACATCGTCGAGCGAGCTGTCTTCCGCCCAGTAACTGCCTTTCAGGATTTCGGCAAATTCAGCGACCACCACAGCGCGTTGGAAGTAGGGATCGGTCTCGTCAAAGTCACGCTCCAATTCATCGGCGTAATAGTCCTGCGAAATTTCCACGACCTGATGCGTGTCGGGGTCTTCCCAGCGCATAAAGACGGTGGCAATTCTTCCGCTGGCTTCGGGGAAAAGTTTGATCTCGTACAACGCTGTCACAGAATGACCGGCGCCGATCTCGCCCGCATCTACCTCGTTATCGCGGAAATCTTCGTCCGCCACGTCGCGGTTTTCGTAGCCGACGAGGCGGTAGTTGCGTACCACATCGGGGTTGAACTCCACCTGCACCTTGGCATCGAGCGCGATGGTCTGGAGCGTGCCGGTAATCTCATCCACGAATAATTTACGGGCTTCATCGCGGTCGTCCACGTAGGCGTAAAAGCCATTACCCTGATCCGCGAGTTGTTCCATCAGCGTATCGTTGTAATTATCCATGCCGAAGCCGATGGTCGTGAGTGTGACGCCCTCTTCGACGTAGTGATCAATCTCTTCGAGGATGGCTTCGGGTCCGGTCTCGCCGACGTTTGCCACGCCATCCGAACAGAGGATGACCCTGTTGATTCCGTCCCGTTTGTAGGCTTCCATTGCCATGCCATACCCAAGCCGCAGACCGGCTTCGGCGTTGGTCGAGCCATCGGGATGCAGGCTGTAGATCGCGTCGAGGATTCTGCCAGTGTCGGAACCTCTTGTCGGTTCGAGGACGACACGCGCCTCCGAGCCGTAAACGACGATGCTGACGGTATCGTCCCGGTGCAATTGCTCGACCAGCATTTCGAGGGATTGTTTAACCAAGCCGAGGCGGTTGTCCATGTCCATGGAGCCGGAAACGTCTATGACGAAGGTCAGAGCCGCATCTTTCCGTTCCTCGTCCAGGACTTCATATCCCTGAATCCCAATGCGGAGCATGTCGTAGCGTTCGGTCTGGGTGAAGGGCGAGGGTCCGCCGTCAATGTAGATGTTGAAAGTCTGATGTTCGGAGGGCGACTCGTATCCCTGCTCGAAGTAGTTGACATACTCTTCGACGCGCACGGATTCGGAGGGTGGAAGATTCCCGTCGTTGAGATAATTGCGCATGACGGTGTACGAGCCGGTATCCACATCCAGCGCGAAGGTGGAGAGGTTGTCGTCTTCGGTATCTATGGACGGGTTGACGCCATAATCCTCGAAGAACATATCGTAGGGTTCGTTGTCTGCGCCTGCGGTGGGGGCTGGATATCCGCCGCCCGGCAGGATCGAGGCGGGTTCAGGGGCGGGGGCTTCCACTGCTGCGGCTTCTTCGGTGGCGGGGGCGTAATCGTATAATCCGGCTTCGGTTGCTGGCGCTTCAGTTGAAGGGGCTCCCCCACATGCGGAAAGAAAGCCCAGCAAAAATACTGCACAATAGCCAAAGGCTTTGCGTAAGGCATTCATTTTCTTTTCTCCTATTTGGAAAATATTGTAGTTACGACTTCAGTCGTTATTCGGCGTGAATAGACTGTTGTCGTTTGGGTAAAGGCGACTGCACCTGTCCTGACGGACGGTGTCAGGAAAGTCGCCGCTACGGCTGTCAGGTCATGCAACCTCCTTCTGCGGGAGAGGACTGCCCGCTACTCATGAATTGTTTTTATAATGGACGTATCGTTTGCGGGGATTGTTCCCCCACTCAAGCGATATTGGTTATTCTGGCATACTTTGAATGAAATACAACGATACTGGAGAACTGTTTATGACTCAACATACCTGTCTGTGGTGGGAAACCGCGCCGACGCCGAAAACATACCGTAACAAACCGCTCCCTTCCAAAACGGATGTGCTGGTCATTGGCGGCGGGTTCACAGGGACGTCTGCGGCGCTGCAACTGGCGAAACACGGCGCGAAGGTGACTTTGCTCGAAGCGCAATCCATCGGCTATGAAGCCAGTTCGCGCAACGGCGGGCAGGCGCTCTCCTGCCTGCATCACACGCTGACCGAAACTGTCCATTTGCATGGGAGGGAACTGGCAAGGGAGATGTTCCTTTGCGCCGTCGACGCGGCGAACACGGTAGAACGGATCGTGACCGATGAGAAAATCGAGTGCGATTTTGTCCGCTGTGGTAGCATCGAAGCCGCCGACAAACCCGCGCATTTCGAGCGGCTCAAGCGCGAACAGGAAACCTTGAAGGAAGTTGCGGACTTCGATACATTGCTTTTGGGGAAAGACAGGGTAAGGGAGGAATTGGAAACAAATGCGTATCACGGATTGCTGATTAATCCGCGCAGTGGGTCGGTGCAGCCTGCAAAGTTCGCGCGCGGCATGGGGGAAGCGGCAGAACGGGCGGGGGCGGACATCCATGAAGGCGTGCGGGCATTCGCCATCGAGCGGAGGGAAAACCAAATGGACGGGACCCGCTTCAAAGTCCAGACAGAGGCGGGCGCGATCGAAGCGAAAGAGGTCGTCGTCGCCACCAATGCCTGGACGGGGAATCTCATCCCACAATTCAAGAGGCGCGTCTTCCCGGCGGAGAGTTATATCATTGCCACCGAAGCATTGAGTGAAGAACAGGCGCAAAGGCTCATCCGTAATAACCGCGTTGTCTACGATACGAGAAACCTGCTGGCGTATTACCGGCTTTCGCCCGAGCGGCGCATGACCTGGGGCGGTGAGTTGACGTTGAGGGGAGTTAGTCCGGATTGGAACATGCGCGTCTTGCAAAATGGAATGGCGCGGATCTTCCCCGAACTTGCGGCTGCGCGGCTCGATTATTACTGGGGCGGCACCCTGGCATTGACCCTGGACGAGAACACCCACGCGGGCATGGTGGACGGCGTGTGGTATTCGATGGCGTATGTCGGTCATGGCGTGACGCTGGCGACCCATCTCGGTCTGCAAATGGCAAATGGGATTCTTGGCAAGCCTGTGCATAACCCTTTCGATAACTTGAAGATTTTGCCCGCGCCGCCCTACCGTGACAGCGCATGGTTCGTGAACATCGGCAAATTATGGAATCGGTTTTTGGATCTGTTTGGATGAGAATATGACTTTACCCTGGTATCACAAGACGACGATCTACCAAATCTATCCGCGCTCGTTCATGGACAGCAATGGCGACGGGATCGGCGACCTGCAAGGCATCATTCAAAAATTGGATCATGTGAAGGATGCCGGTTTCGAGACGATCTGGGTTTCGCCATTCTTCGCCTCACCCCAACGGGACTTCGGATACGATGTATCCGATTATCTCTCCATCGCCCCGGAG
>DAOTXI010000562.1:0-5593 GCA_034435475.1 Anaerolineales bacterium | reverse complement strand
AGGACGGGGTCAACCTCGACGAGTTGTTCTCCATCAAGCCTGAAATGTTCCAGACCGGCGAAAGCGCGGAAGGCGACTCGGACGATAAGAAGAAGGGCAAGAAGGGCAAGAAGAAAAGCGTTGCCCTCGAGTTCGACGAAGACCTGGGCGAAGTTGTCTCGCGCAAGAAGCACAAACGCGGTGAAGACAGCGGCGAAGAAAATTGGTAGCAAAATTTACCCTCATCCTAATACCGGAATGAGGGAGAGAAAACGGACGTGGCAAAGAAACCTGTAGGACGCGTTAAACATATCCCCCAGCGCACCTGCGTGGGATGCAGGCAAGTGCTGGCGAAACGTCAACTGTTGAGGGTCGTCCGTACGGCTGAAGGTGTGCGGGTGGACCCCACAGGGAAACTGGCGGGGCGCGGCGCCTACCTGCACGATAAACGGTCGTGCTGGGCGCGCGGGATGAAAGGCTCATTGGCGCATGCGTTGAAAACAGAATTGACCAGCGAAGACCGCGCCCGTTTGACGGAATTTATGAGCGCTCTGCCCGAAGCAGAGACTGACGGTTCCCCCATGTGAACGACAAAGCCACTCGCTCACATGCAACCCGATTTACGAGACAGCAGACAAGTTTGAGAATTGAAGGAGGTGGCTTATGAGCAGCAACGGAAACAAGATCGAAATCCCCGCCAGTATTGTGGTGCGCGACCTGGCGCAAATGATCGAAAAAAGCCCGATTGACCTGATCAAAAAATTGATGACCAACGGGGTAATGGCGACCATCAACCAGGCGGTGGACTACGACACCGCCGCGATTGTGGTTGCCGAATACGGTTTCGAAGCCGTGCCGGAAGCGGTGGAGGAAGAGTCGAAGGAAGAAACCGGCGAAGTGCCGATGTGGCGTCAGATGATCGCCGGGGAGGACAAGGCGCAGTTGAAAGCCCGCCCCCCGGTTGTGACCATTCTCGGGCATGTGGACCACGGCAAGACCAGCCTGTTGGACGCCATCCGCTCGACGGATGTGGCGGCAGGCGAAGCGGGCGGAATCACCCAGCATATCGGCGCGTATCAAGTCGAAATGAAAGGACGCCTCATCACCTTCCTTGATACGCCCGGTCATGCGGCGTTTACGCAAATGCGCGCGCGCGGCGCGCAGGGCGCGGATATCGTCATCCTTGTGGTTGCCGCCGATGACGGCGTGATGCCCCAGACGAAGGAAGCGATTGCCCACGCAAAGGCGGCTCGCGTGCCCATCGTCGTCGCGTTGAACAAGGTGGATAAGCCAAACGCCAACCCGGACCGCGTCAAACAGCAGTTAGCCGAAATGGAACTCGTCCCCGACGATTGGGGCGGCAATACCATGGTTGTGCCCGTCTCTGCCAAACAGAAGCAGGGCATTGACGACCTGCTCGAAGGCGTTTTGCTCGTGGCAGACAGCAACGAGATCAAAGCCAACCCGAACGGAAAAGTGATCGGCACGGTCATCGAAGCGGAATTGGACAAATCGAAAGGCGTTCTCGCCACCCTGCTGGTTCAGAACGGCACGCTTGAGTCGGGCGATATTGTTGTGGCAGGCATTGCGCACGGCAAACTGCGCGCCATCAGCGACTATAAGGGCAAGCCAATCAAGAAGGCGGGACCATCCACCCCGGTGGCGGTCATGGGTCTGAGCGACGTCCCCTCGGCGGGGGATTTGTTCGAGGTCGTGGAATCAGAAAAGGAAGCGCGAAGCATCGTCGGTGAGCGTCAGGAAACCCTGAAGACCCAGGCGCAGTCGCGCAAGAAGGTCTCGCTCGAAGACCTGTTCAGCAAGGTGCAGGCTGGCGAGGCGAAGGAATTGAATCTGATCGTCAAGGCGGACGTTCAAGGCTCGCTCGACCCGATCATCACTGAGTTGAACAAACTCGGGCAGGGCGACATCGGATTGAAAATCCTCCATGCAGAAACGGGCAATATCGGCAACAATGACGTGATGCTGGCATCCGCTTCGAAGGCGATCCTGATCGGCTTTAACGTCCAGGCAGATGTGGATGCCCGGCGCATGGCGGAAAAAGAAGGCGTGGACATCCGCCTCTACGAAATCATCTACCGCATGACGGAGGACATCGAGAAAGCCCTCAAGGGTATGCTCGAACCCGATTATGTTGAAAAGACCCTCGGCAAGGCGACCGTCCTGCAAGTGTTCACTGCGTCCAAATTTGGGCGCGTGGCGGGTTGCCGCGTCATTGACGGCGAATTGAAGCGCGGCGCGAAAGTGCGCCTCTACCGCAACTCGGACATCGTCTATGAAGGCGATCTCTCCTCCCTGCGCCACGAAAAGGACGATGTGAAGGAAATCCGCCAGGGATACGAGTGCGGCGTGGGCTTCAAGAATTTTTCGGACATTCAACCCGGTGACACGCTGGTGTGTTACATATTGGAATAAGGTTTTTACACATCACGCATTACGGATTTCGTAATGCGTGATGTGTAATCCGTAAAAGAGCCATGCCCTCACCCATCCGCATCAAACGCATCGAAGATCGCATCCAGCAGGAGATTTCAGAACTGCTGATTCATGAAATCAATGACCCGCGCCTTAAACAAATATTCATCACCGGAGTTAAGGTGGACCGGGAACTTGCCTACGCGGAGGTGTACGCCTCGGCTGTGGAAGGCGCCTCCCGCTCCGCCGAGGTTTTGGCTGGGCTCGAGTCAGCTTCCGGCTACCTGAGGCGCATCCTCTCCTCCCGGCTGGAGTTGCGTTCGTTCCCCAGGCTGCGTTTCCACTGGGACCCCACCCCGGAGAACGCCGACCATATCGAAAAATTGCTGGCAGGGTTAAGAGAAAAGAAATAACGCGTAGCGCAGCAGTAACGCAAACTTCAGTTTGCGATTTGCGGTTGCGATAGATGCTCAAGAGTAATACTACAATGGGCGTTACGCCCGCGCAAGAGAGCGCGGACTACTCATATGGAGAAAATAATTTGAACAATCAGGTTTCAGGGGATATAAAGCAAAGACTTCAAGATGCAAATAAGGTGGTAATCGCATCGCACGTGCGCCCGGATGGAGACGCAATCGGCTCCCTGCTCGGGCTGGGACTGGCGCTTCAAGAGGCAGGCAAAACCGTCGAGATGATCCTCGCCGACGGCCTGCCATCTTCATTCAAGTTCCTCGAAGGCAGTGAACTGGTCAAAAAAGAACCGGCGGGCGGGCATGATACCTTCATCACCGTGGACTGCGCCGATTTCAAACGTACAGGCAAGGTCTTCGAGAACTTCGGTCAACCCGATATCAATATTGACCATCACAAGACCAATGAGAACTTCGGTAAATTGAATCTCATCGAAGCGGAGGAAGTCGCCACAGCCGCGATCCTCACCAACCATTTGCCGGAATGGGGTCTTAAGATTTCCAAACCGGTCGCCGCCGCATTGCTGACCGGCATCATCACCGACACGCTTGGCTTCCGTACTTCCAACGTTACGCCAGAGGCATTGCGCCAGTCTGCGACGTTGATGGAAGCCGGAGTGGACCTGCCGGAAATCTACATGCAATCGCTGGTGCGGAAGTCCTTCCCCGCCGCAAAATACTGGGGCGCGGGTCTTTCGAGCCTCGAAAGCAGGAATGGCATCGTCTGGGGCACGCTCACTTTGAACGACCGCAAATCCGCGGGATACGGCGGTAACGATGACGCCGATCTGATTAACATGATTTCCGCCATCGACGGCAACAAAGTTGGGATGGTCTTCGTCGAGCAAGCCAACAACCACGTGAAGATCTCATGGCGGGCTTTACAGCCGGACATCGACGTATCCCCCATCGCCAAACATTTCAACGGCGGTGGTCACGCCGCTGCCGCGGGCGCGGATATTGAAGGGAATCTGAAAGATATTCAACGGGAGGCACTCGCAAAGACAAAAGAACTTTTAGGTCTGTAAGTTTCACATTAAGAAGCAGTACAAAAGACTGAAGAATTTGTCTTGCTAAATCTGCCAAATATGTCATAATTGATATAGAAATCAAGGAAACTCCAGCCAGCAACCCAAAGAAAGAAAAATTCGGTAATTCTAAGGAGGAATATCTCATGAACAGTCAGGATGTAAAGAACGCCATTTCCGGCGCGCTCGTGATCGATAAGCCCGTGGGCATGACTTCCCACGATGTTGTGCAAGCCATTCGTAATGGAACCGGCTTGCGCCGCGCCGGTCACACTGGAACGCTCGACCCGCGCGCCTCGGGCGTGCTGGTTATTTTGGTAGGTCCCGCCGTGCGCCTTAGCGAATATGTGTCGGCTTCGGATAAACGCTATCAAGCCATCATCCGTTTGGGCGGCACCACCGACACCTATGATGCTGAAGGCAAGTTCACACCCACAAAAGATCCCGCAACGGTCACCGAAATGGAATTCGAAGAAGCACTCAAGACTTTCGTAGGCGAGATCGAACAGACCCCGCCCCCCTACTCCGCGGTCAAGGTTCAGGGACGCAAAGCCTACGAAATGGCGCGCAAGGGTGAAGAGGTCGAACTCGAACCGCGCACCATCACCGTGCATCACCTCGAAGTGCTTGAATGGACCCCGCCCGAAGTCGTCATTGATGTGCATTGTTCGTCCGGCACCTATGTCCGCTCGCTGGCAAACGACCTCGGCAAGAAACTCGGCTGCGGCGCCTACCTCGTCGGTCTGCGGCGCACCAAGAGCGGAAAGTTCACCCTGCGCGACGCCGTACCCCTGCGCAAATTGCAGGAAGCCTTCACCGCGGGCAACTGGTATCAGTACCTCATCCCCGCCGCCGAAGCGCTCGGCGATTGGTACGCCGTGGAACTCAGCCCCGATGAAGTGGAAGCCATCCGTCACGGTCACCGTGTAAAGGTCAAACCCGCCGATGCCGCCCAGGAAAAAGTCCGCGGCGTGAGCACGCAGGGCGAATTGGTTGCCTTGATGATGCAGATGGAAAATGCCGAAGACGGCTCGAAGGAATGGCAGCCGAAGAAGGTCTTCTTCACTTCGGATTAACAAACAGAATGATAAAATAATGCCGCCGTCCAAGGCGGCATTTTTCTTATGTCCCATTACCGATCCCTCGAAGAAGTTTCCCTCAAAAATTCATACCTGACCGTCGGTGTTTTCGACGGCGCGCATCGCGGTCATCGCGAGATCATCCACAAACTGGTGACGGATGCCCATGCGAACGCCTCGCCCGCGGTTGTGCTGACCTTCGAACCGCACCCCGCATCCGTCTTAACCGGCAGGGAGATCCGCTGCCTGACCACACCGGACGAACGCGCCGGACTGCTCCTCTCCCTCGGCGTGGATGATGTCATCACCCAACGCTTCACCCCGGACCTCGCGACTCTCTCAGCCCATGAGTATATGTCCACGCTGAAAACGCATCTCGGACTTCACCACTTACTGATCGGTTACGACTTTGCTCTCGGCAGGGGGCGCGAAGGCAACGCTCCGCGGCTGACGGAGATCGGCTCAGAGTTGGGATTCACCGTCGAAGTGGTAGCTGCCCTGGGCGACGAAAGCGGCGTGATCTCATCCACCGAAATTCGCAAACTGGTATCCACCGGCAATGTGCCCGAGGCGGCGAAACTGCTTGGCTATCCCTATCAAATGG
>DAOTXI010000561.1:0-5161 GCA_034435475.1 Anaerolineales bacterium | reverse complement strand
GTACTAAAGACTGTGGGGGATACCTTCCTGAAAGTGTATATGACTTCCCTGTCCATTTCCGTGTTTACCGGAAACCAAACAGCCGCCAAACAGCAAAACTGGTAGTCACAGTCTATCCCGCCGCAAACGCGGCGGGGTTCTTTTATAGCATACCGCAAGCTTCAGCGCGCAAATGGCAGCGTTGGTTGTCAACCCTGAAATCGTCAATCTAACTCGCAGACGCGGGTTATAAAACCAAATGGAGAATCAAATCTCATGAAAGTATTGCTGGTCGGAGTGGGTGGAGTTGGGGAAGCCATAGCTGACATCGCCAAACCTCGGGTGTGGATGGGGCAAATGGTACTGGCAGATTACAACGTCAAACGCGCCGAAGAGGTGCAAAAGAAACTGGGAGATGCCAAACGCTTCCCGGTCGAGTTCATTGACGCGAGCAATCAAAAAAGAATCGAAGACCTGGCGAAGAAATACCAGGTTGACCTCATAATGAACTCGGTGGACCCGATCTTCAACAAACAGATATTCGATGCGGCTTACAATGTCGGCGCGACCTATATGGATATGGCGATGACCCTCTCTGAGCCGCACCCGACCGACCCATTCAATAAACCGGGAATTAAGCTGGGCGACTATCAATTCGACAAAGCCAAAGAATGGGAAGCGAAGAAACTGCTTGCCCTCGTGGGCATCGGCGTGGAACCCGGCATGGCAGATGTCTTTGCGCGTTATGCCCAGGATCATCTGTTCGATGAGATCGACGAAGTTGGCATCCGCGACGGCGCGAACATCACCATCGAAGGTTACGATTTCGCTCCCAACTTCTCCATATGGACGACCATCGAAGAATGTCTGAATCCGCCTGTGATCTGGGAAAACGGAAAATGGTTCACCACTCCGCCGTTCTCTGAACCGGAAGTGTTTGACTTCCCTGAAATTGGACCCGTCGAAGTTGTCAACGTGGAACACGAGGAAGTTCTGCTCGTTCCGCGCTGGGTGAAGACCAAACGCGCCACCTTTAAATATGGTCTGGGCGATGAGTTCATTGGCGTGTTGAAGACCCTGCACATGCTCGGCTTGGACAACAAGGAAAAGATCAATGTCAAAGGGGTGCAGGTCGCACCACGGGATGTGGTTGCCGCCTGCCTGCCTGATCCCGCTCATTTGGGCGACAAGATGCGTGGCAAGACCTGCGCCGGGACTTACGTCAAAGGCACAAAGGATGGGAAGAAGCGCGAAGTCTATCTCTATCAGGTAGCCGACAACGAAGAGTGCATGAAGGCATGGGGTTGTCAGGCAGTCGTCGCGCAGACTGCTTTCTCGGCGGTGATCGCAATGGATTTGCTACAGCACGGTGTCTGGAAAGGCGCAGGCGTGCTCGGACCGGAAGCCTTCCCGCCGGATCCATTCATGGAAAAAATGGCAGATTACGGCTTTCCGTTTGGGATCAAGGAGATGACCAAGTAATTGCTGGGCGATCACCGTTTTAGCCACACTTTGACGACTGAAGTCGTCGCTGCGTGTTAATCTTTCAATGTTACCTAGAGCAAAAGCCCTGTCTGTAAAGGATGGGGCTTTTGTTTACCCGGTATTTTTCTCGATGCGGCGTGGAAAAAATCAGGTTGAGGCGGAGATTCGCTTTGTGTTGCCGAATCAGTTTCCGGCTGGGAAGGAAGCGCGGCGGGCAGCGTAGGAAAAAACTTAATCGAAGCGAAAAAACTGTCGCTTTCGGCAATTCCTAGTTGTTGAAAACCCAGCCGATTCGTTATAATCTGGAAAAACAATTCGATTTGGAGGATGCCATGCCGAACGGTTATAACGGAAAAATTTTGCACGTTGACCTGACAAAGGGTTCTCTGACAGTGGAGGAGCCGAACGAGGCGTTTTATCGCAAGTATTTGGGCGGCTCGGCAATGGGGATGCATTATATTTTGCGCGATATGCCAAAGGGCGCCGACCCGCTTGGGCCCGAAAATGTGCTGACCTTGTTTGCGGGCGTGACGACCGGCGCGGCGATTTCGGGGCAGAGCCGTTTGAATGCGAATGCCAAGTCGCCGATCAGCGGCGGCATTGGCGATTCGCAGAGCGGCGGGTTCTTCCCGGCGGAGTTGAAGTTTGCGGGGTTTGATGGAATTGTGGTTAAGGGAAAATCACCCAAACCTGTGTACCTCAGCATTGTGAATGGAAAATACGAACTGCATGACGCGGCGCATTTGATGGGCAAACTCTCTGGCGAAGTGGACGATATCCTTCATAAGGAAGTTGACCCGAAGGCGGAGATTCTTCAGCACGGCATTGGCGCGGAGAATGGCGTTTTGTATTCGTCGCTGGTTTCGATGTCGAACCGTCATAATGGGCGCACAGGCATGGGGCTGGTGATGGCGTCCAAGAATCTCAAGGCGGTGGTGGTGCGCGGAACCGGCAAGGTTTCGCTTGCAAATCAAAAGGCGCTTACCGAGTTAAATCGCGTTGGTCCGAAAGCCCTGCCTGAAAATGGCGATATGGACGGTCTTGCCAAGTTCGGTACGGCGGTGGTGGTGCTCTTCAACAATACCATCGGCACGCTGCCGACCCGCAACTATAACGAAGGTCAATTTGAAGGCTGTGACCCGATCAGCGGCGAGAAGATGGCGGAGACCGTTTTGAAGGAACGCGATACCTGCTATGCCTGCGTGGTCAAATGCAAGCGCGTGGTGGAGATCAAGGATGGGGCGTATAAGGTTGATCCGCGTTACGGCGGTCCTGAATACGAAACGCTCGGCACATTTGGTTCCTATTGCGGCGTGGATGATCTCGCGGCGGTTTCGCTGGCAAACCAGATCTGCAACGAATACGCAGTGGATACCATCGCCTGTGGCGCGACGATTGCCTTTGCCATTGAATGTTATGAGAAGGGCATTATCACCAAAGAGCAGACCGGCGGTATTGACTTGAAGTTCGGTAATGCCGAAGCCATGTTGCAAGTCTTGAATATGATCGTCAAGGGCGAGGGCGAACTTGGCAAGACCCTCGGCATGGGATCTGAACGCGCGGCGAAGAAATGGGGCAACGGCGCGGATGAATGCCTCATCACCGTCAAGGGCGCCGAGGCTCCCGCTCACATGCCGCAAGCCAAACGCTCGCTGGCGCTTATTTACGCGGTCAATCCCTTTGGCGCAGACCATCAATCTTCTGAGCATGATCCCTACTACGAGGAAGGCGTGGGAGATTTCAACCTCGACCGCCTCAAGCAGATCGGTTTGGGTTCGCCGCAACCGGCGTATTCATTGACCGAAGAAAAAGTCCGCTTTGCTTATGAGACCGAATGTTTCTACTCGATGCTGGACTCGGCGGAACTCTGTCAGTTTGTGTACGGTCCCACCTGGACGCTCTACGACGGCGAACAGACCGCGCAGATGATCAACTCCGTCACCGGCTGGGATATGACCGTGAATGAGTTGATGGAAGTGGGTCGCCGCCGCCTGAACCTTTTCCGCGTGTTCAATGCCCGCGAAGGCTTGAACCGCAATGCGGATAAACTGCCAAAGAAATTCTTCAAACAATTGGCGGGGACGGGTCCCACCGCGGGCTTCGCTCTGACTCACGAGGAAGTTGAATCGGCGCTCGATACTTATTACAAGCTGGCAGGTTGGACGAATGACGGAATTCCGACCCGTGAGACGTTGAAGAAGCATGACGTGGAGTGGGCGGCGGAATACCTGCCCGCATAAGAAAAGAATTAAACACGAAGGACACAAAGGGCACGAAGGAATAAAGCGGGCAGGCATGACCTCCCCTTTGTGTACTTCGTGCCCTTTTGTGTTTGAACAAAGAATTAGGAAACCATGACCAAACAGCTCTATCAAGATAATTTTCCCCACATGACTCCTGCATGGAGTCGTATTTTCAATTTCGTTGCCGAGCGTGCCGAGGGTGCGTACATTTACACCGACGACGGCAAGAAGTTACTGGACTTCACCAGCGGAATCGGCGTCACCAACACCGGTCACTGCCACCCCAAAGTGGTGGAAGCGATCCGCGAGCAAGCGGGCTTGTTCCTGCACGCGCAGGCGAATATTGTCGTCCATAAGCCCATGTTGCAGCTCATTGAAGAATTGCGCAAGATTGTGCCGCCTTCAATTGACAGCTTCTACTTCGCCAACTCTGGCGCGGAGGCGTTAGAGAACGCGGTCAAGATCGCGAAAGCCGCCACCGGCAGACCGAATGTGATTGTCTTCAACGGCTCCTTCCACGGGCGGACTCATGCGACAATGGCGTTAACCACTTCCAAGACGGGGTATCGTACCGGCTTTGCGCCGCTGCCCGGCGGAATTTACGTTTCGCCGTTCCCGTATGCCTTCAATATGAAGATGAGCGAGGAGCAAGCCAGTCAATACGCCCTGGAACAGTTGGAATATTTGCTTGCCTCACAAACTGCACCGCGTGATACAGCCGCAATTCTGATCGAGTCCGTGCTGGGCGAGGGCGGATACATCGTCCCGCCTGCTTCCTTCATGAAAGGATTGCGCGATATCTGCGACAAGCACGGCATCATGCTCATCTTCGATGAAGTGCAGTCTGGTTTTGGGCGCACAGGCAAATGGTTCGCGCTCGAACACTTTGGCGTTGTGCCGGATATCATCACCGCTGCGAAGGGAATCGCTTCGGGGATGCCGCTTTCAGGCGTATTCAGCCGCACCGATATTATGAAGAAACTGGATGTTGGCTCGATTGGCGGAACCTATGGCGGGAATGCCGTTGCCTGCGCGGCGGGAGTCGCTACCATCCATGCGATGCGCGAAGAGAAGATGCTTGAAAATGCCGCAGAACGCGGAATCCAATTGATGACCGGGTTAAGCAAATTGCAGGAGGACTATCCGCAGATCGGCGATGTGCGCGGCAAGGGCTTGATGGTCGGCACGGAATTTATCGTGGATGGCAGTCAGGCGAAGGCAAAACCGCTGGTGAAGGAAGTGATCCATAAAGCGGAAGAAAAAGGCTTGTTGCTTCTTTCGTGCGGCACATACGATAACACCCTGCGCTGGATCCCGCCGTTGAACGTAACAGGCGGGCAGATCAACGAAGGACTGCGCATCTTTGGAGAGGCGTTGAAAGCCTCGCTTTAAACAAAACCAATCTTGCGCTTGGAGGCGTTCTTGAACTCCAGTTTGTCGTAGCCAAAAATATC